>JACQAI010000015.1 GCA_016195115.1 Pseudomonadota bacterium | reverse complement strand
GGCGATCTCGCGGGAAAAGCGCGCCGCCTGACCCGCCACCCGGCTCGTGGCATCGAGCAGCCTGCGGTAGCCGTGGCGCAGCTTGTCGTGATTGATCGGGCCTCGGGTCCGCGCCGTCCGCGCGATCTCCAGCAGGCGAAACTTCACGCTCCGGCTGCGGTCGCGCAGCACGGCGCCCGCTGCGCCGGCGATCTCGGTGATCTTCCGCATCGCGCGGGTCAGCACGCGCACCCCATCGCCCAACAACGTGCTGTCGGTCGGATGGTGGATGTTGGTCTCGACCACGGTGGTGTCGAGGCGCATGCGCCGACCCGCCACCAGGCCATTGTCCTGGGCGATCGCCACCATGCTCTCGTGAACCTGGCGCACGACGTCGGGGCCCAAGGCCACGCCCCAGCGCCCCATCGTCTTGGCGTCCGGGGTCTTGGCGCCGCCGACGCGCGTGAAGTCGCGATACACCAGGTTGGCGCGCACCTCGCGCTCGAGCACCGCGTAGCTCCAGTTGCGGATATGCTTGAGGATCAACAACCGCAGCACGATCTCGGCCGGCGTGCCCCGCCGGCCGCGGCTGCGGCTCTTCGGATGGCGCTGCGCCAGCGCTTCGTACACCGCCGCGACGATGCGCTCGTCGCTCAGCACCTGGTCGGCATGCGCCATCCAAGCGTCGCGAAGATCGCTCACCTCCTCGGCGATCAGACCGTCGCCGAAGCTGAGCTGCGCGCGACGCATCTCAATCACGCCGCGGCCTCCCGGGCTTGGGTGTCCGATCAGGCCGCAGAAGCTCGTGATTGACCTCGCAGATCGCCTCGATCGCTTGCTTGAGCCGTTGGTAGTTGTCCAGCCAGCGCTGAACCTCGGCCACCCGCTCGCGACGCACGCTCAGCTGCCGGCTACGGCCGCCGGGGTGACCGCCCGCATAGCTCACGGTCAGCACCGACACCGTGTGGCCCTCGCCGCGCGCGCAGCTCGCGCAGCCCGTCTTATGGCGAACCACGCGCTCCAGCAGCGTGCCGCGCAACAGCTCTCCAGTGATCGGCAAATCGTCGACCAGCTTCTGACGCGCCCGGAGAGTGCGGTCTCGCTTCATTCACAAACATGAATCACTTCCGCCGATTCACGTCAACCGGCCATCACATGACCGAGTCAATCTGTCGCACCGACAAACCGATCGCGTCCGGTCTTGCAGTTTCCCAGCAGCCCACCGACTCTGGCATCAGCTCGCGGCAAACCAATTTTGCGCCGGGAAGTAGTCTAGCGCGCAGCTAAGGCGCCGCGACGTCGCGGTTCCACACCGTGCCCCACAGATTGATCGCGCGACCGCCCGCCGGCCACGGCTTGCCGGGTTGACCGCGCGCCAGATGCTCGAGCTCGGCGGAGATCTCGAGATTGTTGCCGTCGGGATCCCTGACCATGAAGAACAGGTTGTTGCCGGCGCCGTGGCGTCCGGGCCCCCACCACAGCGGCACCGCGAGCGTCGCGAAATGATCGGCCCAGAGCTTGAGATCGCCCCAGCCGGTGGTCTCGTAGGCGTGGTGATCGCTTGCCGCCGCGGGCGCGCGAAACGCCGCGAAACTGTGATGCTCGAGGTTGGCACGCAAGAAGCACACGTTGGTGTCGCCCGGCGGTCCGTCCGCCTTGCCGGTGTGCACGATGTCCGAGACCAGGAAACCGAGCGCGTCGCGGTAGAACGCCATGATGTCGGGAAAGCGGGCGCTCGCGACGACGACGTGCTGGAGACGGCCGGGCAGCGGTGCCGCCGGCCCCTCGGCAGGCGTGACGTCGGCGAAGCCCGGCTTGGGGCAGCCGAACACAGCGAGCCGGCCGTCGGGATCGCGCGCCGCGAAGGCGTCGTCCTCGAACAACGGCGTCGGCGCCGGCTCGAGCGCGACGCCGCGCGCCGCGACGAAGCGCCGATAGCCGTCGAGCTGGGCACGGTCGGCGAGCGCGAACGCGTTGTAGGGATTGGCGCGCGCCGTACCGACGCCGATCACCAGGCGGCGCTGGCGGCCGTGTACCAAGTAGCTGCCATCGCCGAGCGCCGCCGACGCCATGCCCATCGCCTGCTCGTAAAACCGAGCGAGCGCGCGCGGTGACGGCGTGTCGAGGCGGATGTGGTCGAGATCGGCGGGCCACAGCGGCGAGACGTCGAGCATCGGTGCCTCACGGCGTCAGGGACTTGTCCAAGCGCGCATCAGCATAGGACGATGGCGCCGCCACGCCCAGGAGGTTGCCGCCGATGTCCGAGATCCCGTTCTGCGCGGCGCCCGACCCCCGCCCGCGGACGCCGCGCCTGGCGACGCCGGCCGACGCCTGCGACAGCCACGCCCACGTGTTCGGTCCGGCGACGCGCTACCCCTACCAGGCCAACCGCGGCTACACGCCGCCTGACGCCACCGATGCGGCGTACGAAGCGCTGCACCGCGCGCTCGGCATCGCGCGTGGCGTGCTGACCCAGCCGAGCGTCTACGGCATCGACAACCGGCGCATGCTCGACGCGGTCGCGGCCGCGCCCCAACGCCTGCGCGCGGTCGCCGCGGTCGACGGCGCCGTAACCGACGACGAGCTCGCGCGGCTGGACGACGCCGGGGTGCGCGGCATCCGGGTCAACCTGGTCGACAAGGGCGGCATGCCCTTCGAGTCCTTCGCCGATGTGGCGCGGATGACCGCGCGCATCGCGCCGCTCGGCTGGCATCTCGAGCTCCTGGTGCACGCGCACGACTATCCCGATTTCCGCCGCACCATGGCGGCGCTGCCGGTCGACGTCGTGGTCGGCCATCTCGGCTACATGCGCACCTCAGAGGGCCTCGAGCATCCGGGCTTCCGCGACTTCCTGAAGCTGGTCGCCGACGGACACTGCTGGGTCAAGCTGACCGCGCCCTATCGCATCACCACCGGGACGAGCGTGCCCTACGCCGACGTCGCGCCGTTCGCGCGCCGGCTTATCGAGACCCGCCCCGACCGCATGCTGTGGGGCAGCGACTGGCCGCACGTCGCGACCAAGCTCGCGATGCCCAACGACGGCGACCTGCTCGGCCTGCTCAGTGACTGGGCGCCCGATGCGGCGGTGCGCCGCCAGATCCTGGTCGACAATCCGGCGCGGCTCTACGGCTTCGCGTCAGGCTACGGCGCCGACGTTGCGGTCCGCGCGGCCGTGCGATAGCGTCGAGGATAACCACCAAGCGGGAGGAAATCATGGCCAAGCGTGAGGCGCGCGGCGTCGGCCGCCGGCAGTTCCTGGCAACCACCGGCTTGGCCGGCCTCGCCGGCATCATCGCCAGCGGGCGCGCGCCGGCGTTCGCGCAGGCGCAGCCCAAGAAGCTGGTGTTCGCCCACATCACGGCCGAGCCCGAGAGCAGCGCGATCGCCTTCAACTGGATGTGCCAGGAGATCACCAAGCGCTCGGGCGGCGCGCTCCTGGCGGAGTTCCACGGCGGCACCTTGCTGACCAAGGAGCTCGAAGTCATGAACGCGGTGAAGGCCGGCAACATCGCCATGGGCGATCCGGGCGGCGCCGCCGCCACCGTGTTCCCCGAGATGGGCGTCTTCCTGGTGCCGTACCTGGTGCAGAGCTACGACCAGGCCTACAAGATGTTCAACGGCAAGATCGGCGATGCGCTCGATAAGCAGTTCCAGGAGAAGTACAAGCTCAAGACGCTGCTGTTCTACGATTACGGCTTCCGGCACTTCTGGAACAGCAAGCGGCCGATCGTCGAGCCCAAGGACCTGCGCGGCCTCAAGCTGCGCGTCCAGCCCGCCAAGGTGTTCGCCGACACGATCAACGGCCTGGGCGCCAGCGCGGTGCCGCTGCCATGGGGCGAGGTCATCCCGGGAGCACAGCAGGGCGTCATCGACGGCGCCGACCTGCCGATCGTCAACATCCTGGCGCTCAAGGCCTACGAGGTCTCGAAGTACTGCTCGATGACCTTCCACAACTATGGTCCGACCTTGGCCTCGATCAACCTCGACATCTGGAACGGCCTATCCAAGGACCAGCAGAAGCTGCTGCTCGACATCTCGCGCGAGGCCCAGGCCAAGGTGCGCGACCTGACGGAGAGCGTCGACAATCTCCAGAAGGCCAAGGAGCTGCTCGAGGTCAAGGGCATGATTGTCAACGCCGCCAACGTCGAGGCCTTCCGGAAGGTCGCCCAGGAGAAGGTCTGGCCGGCCTATCAGAAGCAGTACAGCGAGATGTGGGAGCAGATCGTCGCCACCAAGGTCTGACGACCGACATCGCCGTGAATTCGCCTCAGGTTTGGCGAGCGAGACGCTCGCTGTGAACCGCCTCGACCGTGCGCTGCGGATCGTGCTCGCCGCGCTGATGGCGATCGCAATTGTCGACCTCCTCATCGGCGTATTCTTCCGCTACGTCGTCACACAGATCACCGCCTATCTCGATCTCGACATGGTGCACTTCAGCTGGGTGGACGAGGTCGGCGAGCTTGCGCTCGCTTGGATGGCACCGATCGGAGCCGCGGTCGGCATTCGCGACCGCGTCCATTTCACACTCCACCTCGGTGTCCAACGCCTGCCGATCGGCGTGCAGCGCGCGATTGCGCTGGCAATCGCGCTCCTGATCGTCATGTTCGGTACGCTCGTGGCTTGGCACGGCTGGGGTATCAGCATGCTCAACGCATCGCTCACGTCGCCAGCGCTCGAGATCAGCCTGGCGTGGCTTTACCAATCAGCGGTGCTGGGTGGCGTGCTAATCGCGCTCTACGGCCTGGCGTCGATGCGCGACGTCGGCCACCGCGGTCCGCTCTGACATGCTCGCCGCCTCGGCCGCCGCCTTCCTTCTGCTCGTTGGCCTATCGATGCCGATCGTGTTTGCCCTTGGCACCGCGGCCGTTATCGGGCTGTGGCTTCAGGGCGCCTCGATGCAGATGCTGGCGTCGAGCCTGGTCGCCGGATCGCAGAATTTGGTGCTGCTGGCCATCCCCAGCTTCATCTTCGCGGGCAGCGTCATGGAGCGCTGCGGCATGTCGCACGCGCTGGTCGAGCTGGCGCGGGCGATGGTCGGCTGGCTGCGCGGCGGCCTCGGCATGTCGGTGATCGTCGTGTCCTATTTCTTCTCCGACATCTGCGGCTCGAAGATGGCCGAGGTCTCGGCGCTCGGCTCGACCCTGATGCAGCCGCTCAAGCGCGCGGGCTACCGGGCCGAGGACGGCGCCTCGCTGATCGCCGCGGGCACCGCCATGGGCATGCTGGTGCCGCCGGCGATCTTCATGATCGTGATCGGCCAGGTGACCAACGTCTCGGTGGTGGCGCTGTTTCTCGCCGGCTTCATTCCCGCCGCGACGATCGGCGTCTGCCTGTGCATCCTGGTGATGATCCAGGCCCATGTGCTCGGCTGGCCCAAGGACACGCGGCCGAGCCTGACCTTCCTGCTGCGCGCCGCGCGCGAAGCCGTCGTGCCGATGGTGATTCCCGTCGTCATCCTCGGCGGCTTCTATCTCGGCGTGTTCACCGCGACCGAGGCCGGCGCGGTGGTGGCGTTCTATTCGGTGGTGGTGGCGCGCTTCTACTACAAGAACGTGTCGTGGCGCGACATGGTGACGATCGCCTACGACAGCGCCATCCTGACCGCCGCGGTGATCTTCCTGCTCGCGGTCGCCACCGTGTTCCAGTACCTGATGGGCGTGACCGGCGTCCCGGTACTGCTCGGCGAGCTGCTGAAGCCGCTCGAGACGCACCACTGGCTGTTCCTGATCGGCGTCGCGCTGATGACCATGGCGTTCGGCATGGTGCTCGAGGGCTTGCCGGCGGCGGTGGTGCTGATCCCGGTCGTGTTCCCGATCGCGGTCAAGATCGGCATCAACCCGATCCACTTCGACATCGTGCAGACCGCGGCGGTCGGCATCGGCCTGTTCCTGCCGCCGATGGGCGTCGGCCTCCTGATGGCGCTACGCTTCGCCAACGTCTCGGTCGGCCAGCATGCGCGGCGCTACTGGCCCTACGTGCTGGCGCTGCTCGCCGGCCTGATGCTGATCATCTGCATCCCGGAGCTGTCGCTGTTCATTCCGCGCAGCGCCGGCTTCGTGCGCTGACCGCCCCGCCGCGCTAGCGACGGCCCGCCGGCTTGACGGTGTCGGGCAGCGCCCAGAACTCGGAGCGGTTGGGATCGTCCGGCGGACCGATGCGAATCTTGATCATGCTGACACTGTCCTGTAGCACCTCGGCGTGTACGCCTTCGACGCTGTAGCGGCAGCCCTGGACGATGTGCATGGCCGCGCGGTCCTTGGTGTCGATCGCGTTCAGCGCTTCGCGCAGCGACTGCTGGGTCCGGCACATGACGCGATCGCGGTTGGTCACGAATTGCTCCTGCGCACCGGCACCGGTGGCGAGTATCGACAGGGCCAGCAGCGTCAGGGCCGACAAGCTTCGCATGGGTTTCGCGCTCCCGATTCGACGGCGCCAGTCTAGCGCGCCACGGCGGGCTTCGCGAGCACGGCGAGGATGTCGAGCAGGCTTGTGTCGCGCGCCGCGGCGAGCTCGGCGATCGAGCGCCCGCCGGCCTCAGCGGCGACGCCCTCGATCAACGCCTGCGCCAACGCTGGGGTCAGCTTGGGCGACCCGAGCTCGGCCCAGCGGGTCTCCGTGAAGGCGCCGAAATGGTCGAGGAAATGCGCCATGCCGCCGGTGCCGCCGGCGAGATGGAAGGTCAGCGCCGGGCCCATGATCGCCCAGCGCAGCCCCGGCCCGAGCGCGATCGCGGCGTCGACGTCGGCGACCGACACCACCCCCTCGCCGACCAGGTGCACGACCTCGCGCCACAGCGCCATCTGGAGGCGGTTGGCGACGTGGCCCGGGATCTCCTTGCGGATATGGATCGGGTGCTTGCCGACCGCGGCGTAGAACGCCATCGCCCAGTCGACCGCCGCCTCGCTGGTGCGGCCGCCGCCGACCACCTCGACCAGCGGAATGATGTGCGGTGGGTTGAACGGATGGCCGACCACCAGCCGCTCGGGATGGCGCATCCGCGTCTGCATCGCCGATACCGTGAAACCCGAGGTCGACGACGCGATGACACGCTCGGGCGGCAGCGCCGCGTCGATCCGTCCGAGCAGCGCCTGCTTGAGCTCGATGCGCTCGGGCGCACTCTCCTGGACGATGTCGCCGCGGTGCGCCGCCGCCACGGCATCGCGCTCGAAGCTGAGGCGGGCTGGATCGGCGCCGGCGGCGAGCCCCAGGCGGGTCAACGCGGGCCACGCCTCGGCGACGAAGCCGCG
>JACQAI010000014.1 GCA_016195115.1 Pseudomonadota bacterium | reverse complement strand
CGATCTTCTTGATCAGCCGGCGCGCCAGCTCGACGTCGGTATCGAACGGCACACGCAGATCCAGCTTCACGATGACCCAGTCGCGGCTGTGGTTGGTCAGCCAGCGGATTTCGCCGAACGGAATCGTGTGCACCGGCCCGCGATGATGGCGCAGCCTGAGGAAGCGTAGCGAGATGCCCTCGACGGTGCCGCGGATATTGCCGAACTCGACATACTCGCCGACCCGGAAGCTGTCCGCGAGCAGGTAGAACACGCCCGACACGATGTCTCGCACCAACGTCTGGGCGCCGAACCCGATCGCGATGCCGGCGACGCCGGCGCCCGCCAGCAGCGGCGCGATGTCGATGCCGAGGGCCGACAGCGCGACCAGGATCGTGATCGTCGCGACCAGGATGAGGAGGCCCTTGCGCAGCAGCGGCAGCAAGGTCGCCAGGCGCGCGCCCGGATCGGCGGTCGGGGCGTCGGCGTCCGGCGGTGGGATCGAGGCCAGCCGGCGATCGATCGCGGTCTTGGCCCACACCCACACGAGATCGGCGCCCAGCAGCACGATCGCGACCTCGAGCAGCCGCCCCGCGATGCTGCCGGAGCGCGCCAGCTCGAGCAGCGGCGCGTCCCAGATGGCGGCGAGCCAGAACGCCGCGACCGCGACGACCGTGATGTCGAAGGCGCGATGCAGGACCGACCGATACGCCGCGACGGTGGTCGCGCGCTCCGGGACGACCGCGCCGCCGATCTCGTCGTCGGTCTCCTTGTCGGCGTCGGCATCGGGCTCGACAACCATCACGGGCGTCTCGGACTCGGCGGTCAGCCGATCGGCGATCGCGCGCAAGGTGCGGTCGGCAACCGCCGCCAGCAGCACCACGCCGATGCTCCAGACCATCGGCCGCAGATCGAGCAGATAGAGGATCAGGGCGACGGCGATCAGCGCCGTGGCGACGAACTGAAGCACGCTGATGCCGCCGCGACGGCTCTCCGGGCTGCGGCCGGCCGAGCGCCCGTGAACCATCGCGAACGCCAGGCCGGCGAGCGCCGCGCCGACGCCCGCCCGGCCGATCACCGCCAGGCCGCGCAGCGCGCCGGTGTGGCCGGCCATCGCGCCCGCGACGTACGCGGCACCCAGCACGACCGCGAAGCCGACGGTCAAACGATAGCGCCGTCGCGCATCGGCATCATCCAGGGCGACCAGGCGCAGTCGCGCGGTCCGCGGCGACAACACGAAGCGCGCCGTGATGACGGCGGCGCGCGCGCCGGTCAGGCCCAAGGTCAGCGCGACGATCGCGCCCTGCACGCCAGGGGGCCAGACAAAGGCCGACGAGGCGCCGATCGTCGCGACGGCAAACAGCAGCAGGGCCAACGCCTCGAGCAGCAGGCGCCGACCGGCGAGCGACGCGACGGTCCCGGGCGGCAGCGGCACGTCGGGCGGACCGGCCATCGCGGCTTCGGCGATCGCGCGGCGGGCGCGCCCGGCATAGCACCAGTATAGCCACTCGCTGCCGCCGCCGATCAGCAGCAGCACGAGCGCGTAAGTCGCGGCGCGCAGCATGTCGGCGCTGCCCCACGCGCTGGACACCGCGGCGCGCACCCGGTGCCAGTCGTCGCCGATCGACGTCAACGCCTGCCACACCTGCTGGCCGCGCTCGCGCAGCAGATCGAGCACGCCCATCAAGGCGGTCTCGAGCGACATCGAGGCGCTGGCCGCTGCGGCATCCGCGTCCGCCGCGATCGCCGCCGCGCCGAGCGCGAGCGCGCCGGCGACGATCGACCCGGCGGCGACGCTGCGGCGGCGGATCATCGCGCCCTCACGCGGCCGGCGCGGCCGCCGCGGCGGCGCCGTCGAACAGCCCGGGGTGGCGCGCCGCTTCCTCTTCGGCCTCGGCCGGCACCAGGCGCTCGACCGTCACGAGGCCGCCGGTGACCAGCGCCTGGCAGGCCAGGCGAATGTCGGGGCCGGTCGCGCCGATCCGCTTCAAAGTCTGCGCCTCGCGCGCCGCGATCGGCGACAGCAGCGCGAGCCCGTCGACGACGCGGACCCGGCAGGTGCCGCAGCGGCCGCGGCCGCTGCACGCGCTGGCATGGGGGATATCGCTCTGCCGGCTGATCTCGAGGATCGACAGCCCGCGCGCCGCCGTGATCGTCGGGCCGCCGACATAGCCGACCTGTGCGCGCTGACGGCGCCGGCTGACGACGCGTCCGGCGAAGGCGGCGAGCGCGACCACCAGGGCGGCGCCGTACGCGATCAGGAAGCCGTTCTCCCAGCCAGCCAGCGGCGCTCCGACCTCGCCCATCCGGATCGCCGCGGTCTCGATCGCCTTGGCCCAGACGGGATCGCCGCCGTCATAGCGGGCGATCGCCTGCTTGCCCGCCTCGACGAAGCCCAGCAGCGCCAGGATCGGCAGCGCGAACGCCACCGGATAGAGAAAGCCGGCGATCGCCGGCCACCACGAGCGCAGCCGCAGCCAGCCATACAGGCCGAGACAGCCGTGGATCCAGGCGATGACGACGACCAGAACCTGCTTCAGGCCGTAGAACGGCACGAGCTTCCAGTAGATCACCAGCGCCAGGCCGTAGCTCACGTGCGACCCGCCCAGCGCGACCGTGCCGCGCATCCCCAGCACGTGCAGGACGAGCAGCGGCGGGATCAGCAGGCCGAGCGCCAGTTGGGCAACGTCGGTGGCGCGGAACGATGCGGTGCTCCGGCGCTTGGCCAGCGCGACCAGCCCGAGCACGAGATGCGACGCCAGCGCGCCATACAGCAGCGCCAGCCCCGGATAGGTCTGCCAGGCCGCCAGCACCCGCGGCCGCCAGGCCTCCAGGACGTCGAGCGAGACCAAGCCGAGGGCCAAATTGGCGAGATGGCAGGTAACGAACAGCATGAGGACCATGCCGCCGATCAACCGGATCGTAACGACGAGACCAGCCGCCTTCATGTCACGACCGGCTCGCGCGCCCGCTGGCGGCGCCGGGAAGAGCAGCGGCGATGGGGCGCAGCAGAACGTGTCATGACAATCGGCTCAGAGACAAACCGGTGCACCGAACAATGCAGTCTGACCGTATTTTGGCTGGTGTATTGCCCAATGAGATGAAGG
>JACQAI010000179.1 GCA_016195115.1 Pseudomonadota bacterium | reverse complement strand
TTGATCTCCTTGCGGAACCAGCCGCCCATCTGCGCGCCGGTGCCGCCGAACGGGAACGACACGAAGTTGTAGTCCTTGTAGAACTCCTGCAGCAGCTGGTGGCCGCCGCCGTGATAGAGCCAGGCGTATTGCTGGCGCTGGTTGACGCTGAACGGCAGGCCGGTCTCGAACACGAAGCCGGGCGACTTGCCGAAATAATAGTAGGCCGCGGTCTGGCCGGCTTCGACCGTGCCGTTCTGCACCGCGTCGGCGACCTGCAGGCCGGGCACGATCTCGCCGGCGGCGAAGGTGCGGATCTGGAACTTGTTGTCCGACATCTCGCCGATCGTCTTGGCGAACAGCTCGGCGCCGCCCCACAGCGTATCGAGGCTCTTGGGGAAGCTCGAGGTCAGCCGCCACTTGACCTCCGGCATCGATTGCGCGATCGCCGGCGCGGCCACCCCGGCCGCAACCGTGCCGGCCGCGCCAATGCCGGCCGTCTTCAAGAATCTTCTGCGTTGGATGGTTTCCTTCGTCATGGGATCTCCTCCGTTGCTGCCAGCGCGGGATTGCCGCGGTGATTCCGGGCGGCCGGCCTGGCAAAATGTGGCTGAGGTTCGTCGCGAAAGTAAACAGACGCGGCGCGCGATGCGCCATGCGTCGCACGCAGGCGTATCATGGCGCTGTCGTGCCGCAGCCAGGGAGCTCCGCTCGTGCCCGCCCGATCGACCGCCCACCACCTCGTACGCCGCGCCGACACCACGCCGACCGAGCACTCGGCGGCCGCCCCCTGGTCGGAATCGGTCGAGATCCCGGCTGGCGCGCGGCTGCTCTATGTCAGCGGCCAGGTACCGCCGGTGGTCGACCCGGCGGCGCCGATCGAGGCGCGCGCCGCCTACGGCGACATGGAGACCCAGACCCGCGGCGTCTTGAAGCGGCTCGAGGCCAAGCTCGCGAATGCCGGCTACACGATGGCCGATCTCGTCAAGCTGCAATGCTTCATGGTCGGCGAGGAGCGCCTGGGCGGCCGGCTCGACCTCGAGGGTTTCGGGCGCGCCTACCGGGAGTTCTTCGGCCGGGACGACCTCCCGGCGCGCACCCGGATCGAGGTCGTGCGCCTGATGAACCCGGCCTGGCTGGTCGAGATCGAGGCCGTGGCGGCCAAGACCGCCTGACTTCGCCCCCTAAATGGGCAGGGAAATGCCAAGAAATCGGCCCGGGGGTCTTGTGTTTGACCGCGCCCTGCGCGACCCTAGAGGTCTCAATTCCATTCTTCGTCCGTCCGGGCCAGAGGTGAGGGTGCCATGAACGATGTCAAGCCGTTCAAGTGGGTAGGAACGCGACCGATCCGTCCGGACGGCGTGCCGAAAGTCACCGGCAAGGCGCAGTACGGCGCCGATCTGACGATGCCGGGCATGCTGCAGGGCTCGATCCTGCGCTCGCCGCACGCGCACGCGCGCATCAAGTCGATCGACACCTCCGCGGCCGAGAAGCTGCCGGGCGTCAAGGCGGTCGTGACCTCGAAGGATTTTCCCGAGCACAAGTTCGAGTACATCGGCCCCGAGCGCGTCGCCTTCAACTACTGGCACATGACGCGCAACATCATGGCGCGCGAGAAGGTGCTCTATGAGGGCCACGCGTTGGCTGCCGTGGCGGCGACCAGCAAGTCGATCGCCGACGAGGCGTGCGCGCTGATCAAGGTCGACTACGAGGTCCTGCCGCACGCGATCGACGTCGACGACGCGATGAAGCCCGACGCGCCGCTGTTGTTCGAGGACATGATCACGCGCGGCATCGAACCGCCGCCGACCAAGCCGTCGAACATCTCCAAGCGCCTCGAGTTCAAGCTCGGCGACATCGACGCCGGCTTCAAGCAGGCCGACGTCATCATCGAAAAGACGTTCAAGACCGCCGCCATCCACCAGGCCTACATCGAGCCGCATGCCTGCATCGTGAAGCTCGACAGCGACGGCCAGGGCGAGATCTGGAGCTCGAGCCAGGGACACTTTGTCGTGCGGGCCTACACCGCCGGCCTCCTCAAGCTGCCGGTCGGCGACCTGCGCGCCTATGCGGCCGAGATCGGCGGCGGCTTCGGCGACAAGACCGTGGTCTATCTCGAGCCGGTTGCCGCGGTGCTGTCGCGCAAGTGCGGCCTGCCCGTCAAGCTGGTGATGAGCCGCGAGGACTGCTTCAAGGCCACCGGCCCGACCTCAGGCTCGTCGATGCGCGTCAAGATCGGTGCGACCAAGGCCGGCAAGATCGTCGCCGCCGAGGGCGAGTTCAAGTTCCAGGCCGGCGCCTTCCCGGGCTCGCCGGTGATGAACGGCTGCATGTGCGCGTTCGCGCCGTACGACATCGCGAACGCACACTCGGTCGGCTACGACGTGGTGTGCAACCGGCCGAAGTCGGCGGCGTATCGCGCGCCCGGCTCGCCGATCTCGGCGTTCGCGGTCGAGAGCGTGCTCGACCTGATCGCCCAGAAGATCGGCATGGATCCGCTCGAGCTGCGGCTCAAGAACGCCGCGCGCGCCGGCACCCAGATGGTCTACGGCCCCAAGCTCAGCCACGGCGGCTACGTCGAGACCCTCGAGGCGCTGATGAAGCACCCGGCCTACAAGGTCAAGCTGGGCAAGAACCAGGGCCGCGGGGTCGCCTCGGGCTATTGGTTCAACGGCGGCGGCGAGTCGTCGGCGACCATCCACGTCCATGACGACGGCACCGTCCAGGTCGCGACCGGCAGCCCCGACATTGGCGGCTCGCGCGCCTCGATGGCCATCATGGTCGCCGAGACCCTCGGCATCGACTACCACCAGGTGCGCTCGATCGTCGCCGACACCGCGTCGGTCGGGTACACCCATGTCACCGGCGGCTCGCGCGTCACCTTTGCGACCGGCATCGCCGCGCTCGACGCCACCCAGAAGGTCATCAAGGAGCTGTGCAAGCGCGCCGCGATGATCTGGAACGTCGATCCCGACGGCGTGATCTGGGAAGACGGCCAGGCCAAGCCGGCGAGCACCAACGTCGGCGACTTCAAGCCGCTGTCGCTCAAGGAGATCGCCCAAAAGCGCGCGGTCACCGGCGGGCCGATCGGCGCCGAGGGCAACGTCAACGCCGGCGCGGTGGCGCCCGGCTTCGCGAGCCAGTTCTGCGACGTCGAGGTCGATCCCGAGACCGGCAAGGTCACGGTGCTGCGCTTCGTCGCCGCCCAGGACGTCGGCCGGGCGATCCACCCGAGCTACGTCGAGGGCCAGATCCAGGGCGGCGTCGTCCAGGGCATCGGCTGGGCGCTCAACGAGGAGTACATCTACAACAAGCAAGGGCGGCTCGATAACGCCGGCTTCCTCGACTATCGCGTGCCCGTCGCGTCCGTCGTGCCGATGATCGACGCGGTGCTGGTCGAGGTGCCGAACCCGAG
>JACQAI010000178.1 GCA_016195115.1 Pseudomonadota bacterium | reverse complement strand
ATCGCGTGGTTCGCCGAGCACCACTTCTCCAACTACAGCCTGTGCGCGTCGCCCCTTATGCTGATCGCGCACGTCGCGCCGCTGACCAAGCGGATCCGGCTTGGCACCGCGGTGGTCGTGGCGCCGCTCTACAACCCGGCGCGCCTGGTCGCCGAGATCGCAACCGTCGACGCGCTGACCAACGGCCGCTTGGTGCTCGGCATCGGCAGCGGCTACCAGCCCTACGAGTTCGAGCGCTTCGGCGAGGACCTGGCCGAGAGCGCCGAGATGACCGAGGAGATGCTCGAGATCATCAAGCTTGGGCTCACTCAGGATTTCTTCACCTACGACGGCAAGCACTACAAGCTGCCCAAGACGCACATCGCCGCGCGGCCGGTGCAGAAGAGCCTGCCGATCTACGTCGCCGGGCACTCGGTGCCGCTGTTCCGGCGGCACCATGCTGGTCGACAAGCCGTTCCCCAACGAGCCGCCGCTCGAGACCATGCTGGACAACATGCCGATCGGCTCGGTCGAGCACGTCGCCGAGCGCCTGATCGCCGAGATCCGCGGCTGCCAGCCGGCGCACATCTGCTTCAACTTCCAGTGCGGCAACGAGCCCATCAAGACGGCGATGCGCTCGATGGAGCTGTTCGCGAAGGAGGTCCGGCCGCGGCTAGAGCGCGCGCTCGGGCCGCTCGAGCGCCTCGGCGCCGCCAAGGCGGCCTGACACAGCCCGAGTGACCGGCGCCCGGATCGTCGCGGTCGAGCCGCTGCTGCTGCGGCTGCCGCTGGCGCGGCCGCTGATCGGGCCGTTCGGACGCCTCGACGCACGGCCCAACCTGCTCGTCGCGGTCACGACCGAGGCCGGTGCGACCGGCCTGGGCGAGATCTGGGCCAACTTTCCGCCCTGGGGTTGCGGCGAGCGCATCGCGATCGTGCGCCACGTCATCGCCCCGTTGCTGGTCGGCCAGGCGCTCGACGACCCGGCGCGCCTCTACGCGCTGATGCAGACGCGCCTGCGCCTGCTCGCCAATCAATGGGGCGCGCCCGGCCCGGTGCACCAGGCGATCGCCGGCGTCGACATCGCGCTGTGGGACGCCCACGCCCGCGCGCGCGGCCTGCCGCTGGCGAGCGTGCTGCGCGACGGCGGCGCAGCGCCGACGCGCGTACCGGTCTACGCCAGCGGCGTCGCACCGCCCGGTGTGCCGGCGACCATCGCGGCGGCGCGCGCGCGCGGCCATCGCCGCTTCAAGGTCCGCCTGGCGTTCGGCCACGACACCGACTGCGCCACCCTGCGCGAGGGCCGCGCCGCGGCGGGGGATGCGCCGTTGATGGCGGACGCCAATCAGATTCTCGATGCGGCGAGCTTCGAGCGGCTCGCGCCGGTGCTGGCCGAAATGGGTTTGCAATGGCTCGAAGAACCGTTCCCGGTCGACGACGTCGAGGCCTATCGGTCGTGGCCGCGCGCGCTCGGCGTCCCGCTGGCGTTGGGCGAGAACGCGCGCGGCGATAACGGGCTCGCGGCGGTGATCGCGCTCGGCGCCGACGTCGTCCAACCCGACATCACCAAGACCCTGGGCATCACCGGCGGGTTGCGCGTCGGCCGCGCCGTGGTCGCGGCGGGGCGGCGGCTGTGCTTCCACATGTACGGCGGCGCAGTCGGGCTGTTCGCCAGCGCCCACCTCACCGCCGCGATCGACGGCGCCGATTGGCTCGAGATGGACGCCATGCCGAACCCGCTGTTGGACGAGACCCTGACGGTGCGTCCTCAGGTTGTCGACGGCGCCCTGATCCTGCCGGACGGGCCCGGGCTCGGCATTGCGCTGGCCGCCGGCGCGCGTGCCCGTTGGGGTCAGCCCGACGCCTGACGGCTTGCCGCGCTTTATGTTGGCGCGCGGCCGGGTTATCAAAGGTCAACTAAGCAAGCGCCGCGAGGCGCAGGGAGGGAGCGCATGGCAATGGGCATGGGCCGACTGGCCGCCGGGATCGCGGCCGTCGTGGCATTCGGCCTCGGGACCGCCGCGGCGCAGACCACGGTGACGTTTCGCTTCAACGACCCCGAGGCGCCGGTGATGCGCCAGGCGCTCGACGCGTTCGAGAAGCAGCACCCGGACATCAAGGTCACGATGCAACGGGTCACCTGGGCCGACGCCCAGCAACAGTTCCTGCGCGAGGCCGCGGTCGGCACGGCGCCCGACGTCGCCCAGTTGGCGCAAGTCTGGCCGCGCTCGTTCGGCAAGGCGGGCGCGCTGCGGCCCCTGGACGATCTGATTCAGAAAACCAACATCGGCGTCGCCGGCTGGGACCAGTTCATCGCGCGCGAGATGCAGGCGGGGCCCGACGGCAAGATCTACGGCATCCCGTTCACCATCGACACCTTCGCGATGGTCTACAACAAGGACCTCCTCAAGGCCGCCGGTTATGACGCGTTCCCGAAGGATTGGAAGACCCTGCGCGAGGCCAGCCAGGCGGTGTTCCGCAAGACCGGCAAGACCGGCTTCGGCTTTCCGGCGGGCAGCTGCGGTACGCCGGGCATCTGGTTCTATCTCAACTTCTACTGGTGGTCGCACGGCTGGGCGCTGATCGACGATGCGCCGGGCGGCAAGTTCAAGGTCGGCATCACGCCCGATCAGATCGCCGAGGGCTTCGACTACTACAACCAGTTCCTCAAGGACGGCGACAACCCGCGCGCGCACCTCTCGATCTGCCTGTGGAGCGCACCCGAGATCGTCGAGGGCATGGCGAGCGGCAACATCGCCATGGCAAGCGTGCCGGACGCGGTCGGCGTGCAGATCGTCAACACCTACAAGCAGCGTAATCCCGACAAGCCGATACCTCTGGCGGCGGCGATCCATCCGGCCGACGTCAACGGCTCGAAGACGTTCTTCGGCGGCCGCTCGCTCGGCATCAGCGCCAACTCCAAGAACGTCGAGCAGTCGTGGAAGCTGATCCGCTACCTGTCGACGCCGGAGCCGACCTTCACCAAGTACTACACCAACTACGTCCAGCCGCAGAAAGCGCTGATGAACTACGACCGGTTGCCCGCCGAGATCGCGCCCGGCTTCACCGACCAGCTGCAGCGCGCGCGCACCTGGGGGCCCTACGGCCTCGGGCCGGTGGCGATCCCGTTCATGTGGAACGCGGTCGGCCGCGCTGCCGGCGCGGTGTTCATCGGCGAGAAGACCGCCAAGGTCGCCGGCACCGAGCTCCACTAGGCGATCTCGAAGGAGTTGGC
>JACQAI010000322.1 GCA_016195115.1 Pseudomonadota bacterium | reverse complement strand
TGAACAGCACGAACACAAAGATGTGCACGACGTAGAGCGTCCAAACCCGCCGGAGCAGCTCGTAGGTCGCGTGGAAGAAACCCTGCCGGCGGTCGCGCAGGCCGAACACGTAGCCGGCCGAGTAGCCGGATAGGAAAATGAAGATCTCGGCGGCGTCCGAGAAGCCGAAATTGCGCAGGGTGATGAGCGCGAAGACGTTCTCGGGAATGTGGTCGACGAAGATGATCAGCAGCGCCAGACCGCGAAAGAAGTCGACGCGGCGGTCGCGCGCGGCGCGGGTCGCCGCGGGCAGCGGCGCCGCCGGCGCGGCGGTCGCGACCGGCGCCGTCTCCGAGCCGACCAGCGAGCGTTCGAGCGAGGTCATGGGTCGGCGAGCTTACGGCAGTTCGGTCGCGGCCGGGAGGTCCGCGGCAGCGGAGCGGTCGGGCTGCGCGCGTTAGTGGCGCTCGCGGAGCTTCGCCCCTGCCGCGCATTGCAATCGCGTCCGCCAGCGGGCAGGCTCACGGGCGATGGCCGCGAAGCGCTCCCCGGACGCCGCGATCGAGACCACGTCGACGCCAGCCGCCGCGGCCGCGCCGGCCGGCGACGCCGCGCCCGACGGGGTCGTGCCGCGCGTCCGCCGCGCCGTCCACGACCTGCGTCAGCCGGTGCAAGCCATGCGGCTGTTCGTCCACCTGCTGAGCACGCGGCTCGAGCGCGACGAGGATCGCGCGCTGGTCGTCAAGCTCGATGAGGCGCTCGAGAACATCGAGGCGGCGCTGCGCGGGCTGATGAACAGCGTCGCCCCGACCGGCGCTGCGGCCGACGCGCCGGCGGCCGACGGGTCGGCGCCGTCGCTCAACCGCTGAACGGATCGAGCCCGGCGCGCCAGCGCTCGGGCCACAGCAGAGCCGCGCCGAGCACGGCACGCGTCACCGCGAGTTGACCGCGCAGGCCGGCGCCCACCGGCCGCCCCGGCGTACGCCACGCCACGACCAGCGCGACGGCGAGATAAAGCGCGGCAAAGACGTAGAAATCCGACACCGGTCCTCCGGCGCGGGTCGCTGACATCTGGCGGATTGACCCGCACGCACGAACGGTGCAAGATCTGAAATCTTTGGTTAAAATTCGGTTACGATTGATTGCATCGATGCCTGCGCAGTGGCCTCCCGCGACGGCGCAACCGGTCCGGAAACCCAGCCGGGTCGCCGGGGCGGCCCCTTCAGCACCGGCCGGTCGATCGGCTCGGACCTGCGCAAGCGCATCGCACCGTGCTGCCGCTCGACACGGTCGGCGACATCCCCACCTCGCGATGACGATGTCGCACGGACAATGTCCAAATGCAGCGAGTTCCGTCACAAAATTGTGAGCGCCCACCTGTCGATTTTTTTTGCGCTAAACGCATGGGAACTTTTTCAAATCTTTTTTGCGCTAAACGCATGGGAACTTTTTCAAATCGTTGCGTTATCCAATCGTTAGACGCACGCACGGCGTAACAGCAGACCGTTAGCGATTTTACGAAGCAGTGGAGACTGTGGAATGCGTTCCTCCAACCAAGCAGTTCAGACCTCCAAGTCGATCGGGGCGAAGAGAAACGCGCCTCCCGAGGAGATGAAGGACCTCTACCTCGGGACGGTTCGGCTGCTCGAGCGCCTGCATCGCCAATTCCTCGAGCTGGTCGAGGTCGAGCTCGATCGCCTCAAGGTCGAGGACATCAACAATGTCCAGAGCCTGATCCTGTTTCACATCGGACGCGACAACCTGACGGTCGGCGAGCTGCTGACGCGCGGGTACTATCTCGGCTCGAACGTGTCGTACAACGTCCGCAAGCTGGTCGAGACCAACTATCTCGTGCAGGAGCGTTCGGTCCACGATCGGCGCTCGAGCCGCGTGTTCCTGTCGGACAAGGGGCTCAAGCTCTACGACAGGCTCAACGAGATGTTCGACGGCCAGGTCCAGGCGTTCAACGAAGTCGCGTCGGCCAAGGATCTCGATGCCGCGACCGAGACGTTCAAGCGGCTGGGCGGCTTCTGGCACACCATCGGCGGCATCACCGGGCGCGCCGGTTTCTAGGCCCGCCCCGGGACGCGGCCTCTGCCGCGCTAGTCTAATGTTGGCGCTCGCGGGGCTTACGCCCTGCCGCGCGAGCTGGGGTGATCGCGGCTCGGGTCGGCCTGCTCCGGCCCGACCATGGCTTGCAGGAATTGGGCGACCTGACGCAGGCCGCGGATGTCCTCCAGGCACATGACGTCGATCGGCCGACGGCCGCCGAAGATCGGCTCGGCGCGCGGCAGGCTCAGCCAAGCGGTCGCCTCGGAGCTCTCCTGCAGCAGCCGGAAGATGCGCAGCACGTAGGAGATGCGCTCGACCTGATCGAGCGACAACGCACCCGTGCGGTTCTGTTTCCAGTTGCGCAGGGTCTCGGGCGACGGCTGGCCGAGCAGCATGCGCTCCTGGGGCTCATCCAGCCCCCAGGCGGCGCTGACCCTGAGAAACGCCGCCAGCGCTGGCCCCGAAACGTGTTGTTCGTAGAGCGGTCGCTGAGTCATCGCCGCGTGGTCGTCTCGCGCTATCGCAGGCCCCATCGTACCACGAACGGCGACGCCATCGACGTGGTTCGCCTAGCGCGGCCTGGCGGCCGGTGATCTAGGCCGTCGGCACCGCGGCGACGCCTTCGATCTCGATTTTCATCGACGGGTGGGCGAGCGCCGGGATCTGCACCAGGGTGCGCGCCGGCGGGTTGGCGGACCCGAAGATGCGCGCCGAGATCTCGTTGAGCACGTTCTGCTCGCCGACGTCGGTCATGAAAATCGTCAGCTTGAGGATGTTCGGTAAACCGCCGCCGGCCGCCTTGAGGATGAGCTCGATGTTGGCGAAGGTGCGCTCGATCTGGTCGCGC
>JACQAI010000321.1 GCA_016195115.1 Pseudomonadota bacterium | reverse complement strand
GCCTTGCGCCGCCGCGGCGAACAGCGCCTGGAAGCGCTCGATCAGGCTGGCGCCGGGCGGGTATTCGAACGCGACCAACGGCGCACGTTTCTTGGGATCGATCTGCTTGACCACGAAGCACGCCATGCTGGCGCTGCCCGCGGCCAACGCGTCGGCGATGATTTGCACCGCCGCGTCGACCTGATCGCCGCGCAGCTTCTCTTTCAGGATGCTCGCCTCGCTGCGCCGGCCGAGCGGCCGGCCAGCGGGATTGCCCGAGCAGCCGGGCATGAAGCGGCCGCTGGTGTCGCGGGTGGCGGAAGGGTCGGTCATGGCAGGGCTCCGGGATCTGGTCGCATGGGTGCCTTCTAAATACCATATAAGCATATATTGTCAATGCCATTCAGTTTCAACCCCCGGTCGCTTGAATCGGCGGCATGGCGTCCGTATGTTCTCAGCATGCTGATCGGCATGCTCCGACGCGCCGCGATCGTGCTCACGGGCCTCGCCTTCCTCGGCGGCGCGACCGTGCAGGCGCTGCCGCCGAACGACCTCCTGCCCGCGTCGGCGCAGGATCCGATGACCGTCATGGCGGACTGCGGACACATGGACATGCAGCCCGCGCAGCATTCTGGATCGACCAAGCCGATGCCGTGCACGGGCGTGACACCCGACTGCCTGAAGTGGATGGGCTGCATCGGCTTTCCCAGCTTGCCGATGCCGCTCGGCCTCGCCGGAGCCCCCGTCGAGTACGGGCGTGTCGCCTACTGGTTGGCGGCGGCGTTCAGCGACGGCGTCTCGGTCGAACCCGATCTCCTCCCTCCCATAGCCGCGTGATCCGACGGCGCGCTTAGCGCGCCACCAGAACGCTCGTCCTGGCGTCGCGGTGCGATGCCACCGACGGACATTCCATCACGCCATGGGCCGTGCGCTGCAGTGCCGCGGCCGAGAGGGATTGAGCCATGTCCAACCGTATCCGCACGGGTGTCGCGACGCTCGCGCTCCTGTTCGCCGCCGACGCCGTCGCCGGCGCCAACGACTACCGCTTCGAGGCCGCCGGGCAGCCGCAAAAGGCGGCGGACGGCAAATCGATCGTGCTCGTGCGCCTCGTCCGCATCGCGGACGACAAGCCGGTGCCCGGCGCGGTCGTGATCCAGACCAGGGCCGACATGAGCCCCATGAGCATGCCCGAGATGACGGCGCCGATGCGTGCGCTGGGCGAGAGCGAGCCGGGGGTCTACCGGTTCGAGGTCCAGCCCGGCATGGCGGGTCCGTGGGCCCTCACCCTGGCGGCCAAAGTCCAGGGCGAGGTGGAGACGGTGCGCGGCACCGTCACGATCGTGCTGGCGAAGTGACATGCGCGCGATCTTCTGTGCGGTCGCCGGGCTGCTGCTCGGCCTTGCCGCGAGCGCCGTGCAGGCCCAGGACGACGGGCCGCTCGGCGCGACGGTCGACAGGCTGCTCGCCGCAGGCCGCGATCTCAGCCCCGACCTGCGCGCGCGGGCGCTCGAGGTCACCGCCGCGGCGGCGCGCGCCGACGCCGCGGGCGCGCTCGGCGATCCGATGTTCCGCGTGATGTCGGACGAGGTCGACCGCACGGCGGGCGCGCGCATCAACAAGACCTACCTCGCGGTCGAGCAGGAGTTTCCGCTGTGGGGCAAGCGCGACCTGCGCCAGTCCGCGGCGCTCGCCGCGGTCGACGCGGCGCGCGGGCAAGAGCGTGCCGCGGCGGCCGAGCTCGACGAGCGCATCAAGAGCGCGTTCGCGCGCTACTACGCGGCGAGCCAGGCGCTCGCGGTCAACGCCGACGTCGCGCGGGTCGCGCGCCAGATGGCACGCACCGCGACCGCGCGCTACGGCCAGGGCGTCGGCCCCCAGCGCGACGCGATCGGCGCCGAGGCCGAGGCGATCCGCGCCGAGGCCGACGCGGCGAAGCTCGACGCCGAGCGGCTGAGCGCGATGGCGCGGCTCAATGCCCTGATCGCGCGGCCGGCCGACACGCCGCTGGTGCCGCCGCGGGCGCTGCGGCCGTTGCCGGGCGGCGCGCCGAGCGTCGACGACCTGCTCGGCCGCGCGCGCGTCGGCAATCCGCGTCTCTTCGGTACCCGCGCCGAGCTGCGCGGCGCCGAAGCCGAGCGCCGGCTTGCCGAGCGGGCTTGGTATCCCGACGTGACGCTCGGCGCCGGCGCCATCCAGCGCGATAACGGCCCGGCCGGCTACACTGCCACGATCGGGGTGAAGATTCCGCTGCAATGGGGGGTCAAGCAGGCCGGCGAGCGCGAGGCGGTGGCCAAGCTGGGCGTCGCGCAGCAGCGCATCGCGCAGCTCGAGGCGGAGATCCAAGGCGAGCTCGGGGTCGCCCTGGCGTCGCTGACCGCGGCGCGCCGCGTCGGCGATCTGACGCGCGACCGCCTGGTGCCGCAGCTCGACGCCGCCTATCGGTCCGCGCTTGCCGACTACGGCCGGGCACGCGGCGATCTCGCCGCCGTGCTCGAGGCCGAGCATCGGCTGCACGATGCGCGCATCGAGCTGCTGCGCATCGAGACCGACGGCCAGGTCGCGCTCGCGGCGATCGAGCGGCTGATCGGGGGTGCGCTGTGAGGCGGCGCGCGCTCTGGCCCCTGGCGTTGGTTGCCGCGGCGGCGGCCGGCGCCGGCGGTTATTGGCTGGGCGATCGCAATGTGCCGACCGCGGTCGCCCCGATGGACGTCGCGACCGCGGCGGCGCCCGCGCGGCCGCCGCTCTACTACCAGGACCCCGACGGCAAGCCGGACTATTCGCCGACGCCGAAGCAGGCCGTCGACGGCCGCCACTACGTTGCCGTCTATGAGGACGCGCCCGCATCCCAGGCGGCACCGGTGTCCGCGCCCACGGCGCCGGCCGGCAAGGGCAAGATCCTCTACTACCGCCATCCGATGGGCCTGCCCGACACCTCCCCGATGCCCAAGAAGGACTCGATGGGCATGGACTACCTCGCGGTCTACGAGAACGACGCCGTCGACACCGGCATCGTTTCGGTAAGCCCGGGCCGGCTGCAGATGCTGGGCGTGCGCACGGCGCCGGTCGAGGCGCGATCGGCGCTCGCGCGCACGGTGCGCGCGACCGGCAGCGTGCGCTTCGACGAGCGCCGGCTCGCCGTGGTGACGACCAAGGTCGAGGGCTGGCTCGAGAAGCTCGAGGTCTCGGCGGCCGGCGACAGCGTCAAGCGCGGCCAGGTGCTCGCCTGGCTCTATTCGCCCGAGCTGGTCGCGGCCGAGCAGGAATACCTGGTCGCGATCGACATGGCCGGCAACGGTCATGCCGCCCACGGCGATCCCGGCGCGCTGGCCGACGCCGCGGCGCGCCGGCTGCGCGCGCTCGACGTGCCCGAGGACGAGGTCGCGCGGCTGCGGCGCACGCGCCAGGTCGCACGCCGCATCGCGGTCCGCGCGTTGGCGGACGGCATCGTGATCGACAAGCCGGCGGTCGAGGGCATGCGGGTGGCCTCTGGCGAACCGCTCTACCGCACCGCCGATCTGTCGACCGTGTGGGTGATCGCCGAGGTCCAGGAAGCCGATCTCGGCGCCATTCGCGTCGGCGAGCGCGCCACGGCGAGCTTCGTCGCTTATCCGGGCCGTCGCTTCGAGGGCACGGTCGATTTCGTCTATCCGAGCCTCAACCGCGAGACGCGCACCGGACGCGTGCGGGTCGTCGTGCTCAACCGCGACCTGGCGCTGCGCGCCGACATGTATGCCAGCGTCGAGGTCGAGACCCCGGCGGCTGTCGGGACCGGCGAGCTGCTGGTCGTGCCCGACTCCGCGGTGATCGACGGCGGTACGCGCCAGGTCGTGCTGGTCGAGCGCGGCGAGGGACGTTTTGAGCCGCGCCCAGTCAGGCTGGGCGCGCGGGGCGATGGTTTTGCCCAGGTGCTCGACGGCGTGCGCGCCGGCGAGCGCGTCGTGACCGGCGCCAACTTCCTGATCGACGCCGAGAGCAACCTGCGCGCCGCGCTGCAATCCTTCGCGGCGCCCGCCGACGCGGCGGCGGGAGCCGGGCGATGATCGCGCGCCTGATCGACTGGTCGGCGCGCAACCCGCTTCTGGTGCTGCTCGGCACCTTGTTCCTGGTCGGCGCCGGCGTCTGGGCGGTCGTCAACACGCCGGTCGACGCCATTCCCGACCTGTCGGACACCCAGGTCATCGTCTACACCGAGTATCCCGTGCAGGCGCCCCAGGTGGTCGAGGACCAGGTGACCTACCCGTTGACCACGGCGCTGCTCGTGGTGCCGCGCTCGAAGGTGGTGCGCGGCTTCTCCAATTTCGGCGTGTCGTTCGTCTACGTGATCTTCGAGGACGGCACCGATCTCTACTGGGCGCGCAGCCGCGTGCTCGAATATCTCAATTTTGCCTCCAAGCGGCTGCCCCAGGGCGTCACGCCGTCGCTCGGGCCCGACGCCACCGGCGTCGGCTGGGTCTACCAGTACGTCGTGCTCGGCGCCCAGCGCACCTTGGCCGAGCTGCGCAGCCTGCAAGACTGGCTGATCCGCTTCCAGCTCACCAAGGCCGACGGCGTCGCCGAGGTCGCCGCGGTCGGCGGCTTCCAGCGCCAGTACCAGGTGGTCGTCGACCCGCGCAAGCTGCAGGCCTACGGCATCCCGCTGGCGCGCGTCTCCGAGGCGGTGCGTGCCAGCAACCGCGACGTCGGCGGCCGTACCATCGAGATGAGCGAGACCGAGTACATGGTGCGCGGGCGCGGCTATCTGCGCGGCGTCGGCGATCTGGAGCGCGTCGTGCTGCGTGCCGATCCGGCCGGCGGCGCGCCCGTGATGCTCCGGGACGTGGCGCGGGTCGAGCTCGGGCCCGACGAGCGCCGCGGCATCGCCGAGCTCGACGGCACCGGCGAGGTGGTCGGCGGCATCGTGCTCAAGCGCGACGGCGCCGACGCGCTGGCGACCATCCGGAGCGCTAAGGCGCGCATCGCCGAGCTGCTGCCCAGCCTGCCCGACGGCGTGTCGCTGCGCGCGGTCTACGACCGCTCCGAGCTGATCGGCCGCGCCATCGACAACCTGACGCGCACCTTGATCGAGGAGAGCGCGATCGTCGCGCTGGTCTGCGTCGTGTTCCTGCTGCACGCGCGCAGCGCCCTGGTCGCGATCATCACCTTGCCGATCGGCATTCTGATCGCGTTCGCCGGCATGCGCGCGCTCGGCATCGGCTCGAACATCATGAGCCTGGGCGGCATCGCGATCGCGCTCGGCGCCATGGTCGACGCCGCGATCGTCATGATCGAGAACGCCCACAAGCACGTCGAGCGGCTGGAGCCGGGCGCGCCGCGCGGACCGGCGCTGCTCGCCGCCGCCAAGGAGGTCGGCCCGGCGCTGTTCTTCAGTCTTCTTGTCATCACCGTATCCTTCTTGCCGGTGTTCGCGCTCGAAGCCCAGGAAGGCCGGCTGTTCAAGCCGCTGGCCTACACCAAGACTTTTGCCATGGCGGGCGGCGCCCTCCTATCCGTGACGCTCGTGCCGGTCCTGATGCTCGCCTTCGTGCGCGGCCGCATCCTGCCCGAGGCGCGCAACCCGCTGAACCGCGTGCTGATCTGGCTCTACCGGCCGATGATCCGGTTGGTCCTCAAGGCGCCGCTGGCGGTCGTGCTGTTGGCGGCGCTCGCGCTCGGCGCCACCGCCTGGCCGGTGTCGCGGCTGGGCAGCGAGTTCATGCCCGACCTCAACGAGGGCACCTTGCTCTACATGCCGGTGACGCCGCCTGGCCTGTCGATCACCAAGGCGGGCGAGCTGCTGCAGACCCAGGACCGCATCATCCGGTCGTTCCCCGAGGTCGAGTCCGTGTTCGGCAAGGCGGGCAGGGCGGCCACGGCGACCGATCCCGCGCCGACCGAGATGGTCGAGACCGTCATCAACCTCAAGCCATCGGCGCAATGGCGGCCGGGCCTGACGCTCGAGGCGCTGATCGCCGAGCTCGACGCGGCGCTGCGCATGCCCGGCGTGAGCAACGCCTGGACCATGCCGATCAAGGCGCGCATCGACATGCTGTCGACCGGCATCCGGACGCCGGTCGGCGTCAAGGTGTTCGGCCCCGAGCTCGGCGGCCTGGAACGGGTCGCGACCGAGGTCGAGCGGGCGGTGCGATCGGTGCCCGGGACCACGAGCGCCTTTGCCGAGCGGCTGGGCGGTGGCCGCTATCTCGAGATCGTGCCCGACCGCGATGCTATCGATCAGGCCGGCGGCTGGCTGGCTGCGCGGGCCACCGCTTCGATGGCGATCGCCGCCACGGCCGAGCCGTAATCGAGATCGATGTTGGC
>JACQAI010000320.1 GCA_016195115.1 Pseudomonadota bacterium | reverse complement strand
GGCGGGTGCTCTCGAGCACAACCGCGAGCGCGCGGTGCTCGAGGACCTGGACAGCCTGCCGTTCGTGACCGAGGTCTACAAACGCGACCTGCACATCGAGGACTACTTCATCGGCTACCTCAAGCACCCGTACGTGTCGCTCTACACCGGCCGGGGCTGCCGCTCGAAATGCACCTTCTGCCTGTGGCCGCAGACCGTCGGCGGCCATCGCTATCGCGTGCGCTCGGTCGGCCACGTCGTCGAGGAGATCCGGCAGGCGAAGCATATGTTCCCGCAGGTCAAGGAGTTCTTCTTCGACGACGACACCTTCACGGACGCCGGCGAGCGCGCCCAGGAGATCGCGCGCGAGCTCGGCAAGCTCGGCGTCACCTGGTCGTGCAACGCCAAGGCCAACGTGCCCTACGACACCTTGAAGGTGATGAAGGACAACGGCCTGAGGTTGCTCCTGGTCGGGTACGAATCCGGCAACCAGCAGATCCTCAACAACATCAAGAAGGGCATGCGCATCGACATCGCGCGTCGCTTCACCAAGGACTGCCACGACCTCGGCGTCACGATCCACGGCACCTTCATCCTGGGATTGCCCGGCGAGACCAAGGAGACGATCGCCGAGACCGTCAAGTTCGCCACCGAGATCAACCCGCACACCATCCAGGTGTCGCTCGCCGCACCCTATCCCGGCACGTTCCTGCACAAGCAGGCAGTCGAGAACGGTTGGCTCGACGAGGCCCACGCCGAGCTGATCGACGAGCGCGGCGTGCAGATCGCGCCGCTGCACTACCCGCATCTGTCGCACACCGAGATCTTCGATTCGGTCGAGACCTTCTACAAAAGCTTCTACTTCCGCATCCCGAAGATCGCCTCGCTGGTCGGCGAGATGGTGCGCAGCCCCGAGATGATGAAGCGCCGGCTGCGCGAGGGCGTCGAGTTCTTCCAGTTCCTCTCGGCGCGTCGGCAGGCCCAGAGCTGAATCGACCGGCGCGCCGCCGCCTGATCGTCTGCGCCGACGATTTCGGGCGCGCGGTCGCGATCAACCGCGCCGTCGAGGACGGCCACCGCAACGGCATCCTGACCTGCGCCAGCCTGATGGTCGGCGCGCCGGCCGCCGCCGACGCCGTGGCACGCGCGCGTGCGCTGCCGAGCCTCAAGGTCGGGCTGCACGTCGTGCTGGTCGACGGCCACCCCGTGTCGCCGCCCGACGCGATTCCCGGTCTGGTCGGCACCGACGGCGCATTCTCGAGCGCGCAGCTGCGCGCCGGCGTCGAGTTCTTCTTCCGCCCCGGCATAAGGCGCCAGCTCGCGCGCGAGATCCGCGCGCAGTTCGAGGAGTTTCGCGCCACGGGCCTCGCGCTCGACCACGTCAACGCCCACAAGCACATGCACCTGCACCCGACGGTGGCGCGCCTGATCGTCGAGATCGGCCGCGACTACGGCATGCGCGCGATGCGGCTGCCCTTTGAGCCGGCGCTGCCGCTCGGCGCCGCCGAGACGCTCGGCGCGCGCGCGTTGCGGCTGTGGACCGAAACGTTGCGGCGACGCCTGGACCGCGCGGGCATCCGGCGCAACGACCAGCTGTTCGGGCTCGCGTGGAGCGGCGCCGTCACCGAGCCGCGCGTGCTCGGATTGCTCGAGCACCTGCCGGCCGGCGTCAGCGAGCTCTATTGCCATCCCGCGATCGCGCGCGATGCCGCGCTCGAGGCCGAGATGCCTGGCTATCGCCATGTCGAGGAGTTCGCCGCGCTGGTGAGCCCGGCGGTGCGCGCGCGCGTCGACGCGCTCGGCATCGCGCTGATCGGCTTCGCCGACCTCGCGGAGACGCGCGCGTGATCCGCTCTGTCACGACCGTGCTGGGCTTGGCCGGCCTGGCCGTCGCGATCGCCCTGATCGTCTACCAGGGCCACGACGCCGTGCTGTCGGCGTTCGCCGCCGGCGGCCTCGGGCTGGTCTGGGCGAGCCTGTTCCACGCCGTGCCGATGGCGATCAACGCGCGCGCCTGGCAGGTCTTGATGCCGGGCGCGCGGCCGCCGTCGCTCGCCGCCTTCACGTGGTTCGTGTGGGTGCGCGAAGCGGTCAACGGCCTGCTGCCGGTGGCGCGCATCGGCGGCGAGGTCGTGTCGGTGCGCCTGCTGATGCGCAACGGCGTGCGCCAGGCCTCGGCGGTCGCCAGCCTGGTCGTCGACATGACCTTGTCGATCGTGTCGCAGTTCATCTTCACCCTGCTGGGTCTGGGCGTGCTCGTGTGGGTGACGACCGACGTCACGACGGTCGGACGGGTCGCGCTCGGGCTGCTGATCACCATCCCGATCGTCGCGGTGCTGCTCTGGGTGCAGCGCGCCGGCGCCTTCGCGCTGGTCGCGCGCGCGCTCCAGGCCTTGACCGGCGGCCGCTTCGCCGCGCTGGTCGGCGGCTCGCTGCGCATCGACCGCGCGATCCGGCTGTTCTACCGCCGGCGCGCCCGCATCCTGCGCTGCGCGCTGTGGCAGCTGGTCGGCTGGATCGCCGGCTCGGGCGAGATCTGGCTGGCGCTCTATTTCCTCGGCCACCCCGTGAGCCTGCTCGACGCGCTGCTGCTCGAGGCGCTGGCGCAAGCCGTGTCGAGCGCTGCCTTCATGGTGCCGGGCGCGCTCGGCGTCCAGGAGGGCGGCTTTCTGCTGTTCGGCGGCCTGCTCGGCCTCGGCCCCGAGGTGTCGCTGGCCCTGGCGCTGGCGCGCCGCGTGCGCGACCTCGTCGTCTTCATCCCGGCGCTGGTCGCCTGGCAGCTCAGCGAGGGGAGGCGGTTGGTCGCGGGGTGACGGGCGATACGATCGTATTACGCCACGGCAAAATGCCAGGCGTCGGCGTATTGCTGCGTAGGCGCGCCCGGCGTGGCCGTGTCGAAAAAGCCGGCGGAGGAAACCATGGCGGCACGTGGCAAACGGACCAAGCTTGCTGGCAGCGAACGCGCCCCGTTGCCGGGGGCGACGCTGCTCGGGCCGGCTGAGCCGACCGAGATCATCGATGTGACCCTGCGGCTGAGACCGCGTCGCGCCCAGCCCGACGATGCCGCGATCATGACGCTCGGGTCGCGGGCGCCGCGGCGGCGCGGTCACCTGACCCGCGAGGCGTTTGCGGTCCGCTATGGCGCCGATCCGGCGGATGTCGTCAAGGTCGAGGCGTTTGCCCACACCCATGACCTGACGGTCGTCCGCGTCGAACCGGGCGCGCGCGTCGTCCAGCTCCGAGGCACGGTCGTCGCCTTCGGCAAGGCGTTTGGCGTGGCACTCCAGGGGCCATCGTGATCGGGGTTCACGGGCTCGACGATCGCGCGGTCGCGCGGCCGCAGTGCCGCGCCACGCGGGGACGCCGGCCACGCACCCGGGCCTTCGCCGCCCCCGAACTGGCCCGCCTGTACAACTTCCCGGCCAGGCTGACGGGAAAACGCCAATGCATCGCGATCATCGAGCTGAACGATATCCACAAAGGGCGCGCCAACGGCGCGGGCTACCGGACGTCAGATTTGGCGAGCTTCTTCAGGCGTCTGAAGCTGGCGATGCCGGAAATCGTTCCGGTCGGCGTGGCCGGGGGCGGCAATCATCCCAACGTCACCAGCTCGGACGACGAGGTGACGCTGGACATCGAGGTAGCGGGCGCCGTCGCGCCGGGCGCCAAGATCGCCGTCTATTTCGCGCCGAACTCGACGCACGGCTTCATCAATGCCGTGAAGGCCGCGGTGCACGACGCGGCGCGCCGGCCCTCGGTGATTTCGATCAGCTGGGGTGGACCCGAGGATCCGCACCACCGTTTCTCGCAGCAGTTCCTCGATGGCCTGAACGAGGCGATCCGCGACGCGGCGCTGATGGGGGTCACGGTGTGCGTCGCCGCCGGGGATGATGGCTCGGCCGACATGGACAAGCATTGGGATGGCAAGCCGCATGCGGATTTCCCCGGTTCCAGCCCGTTCTGCATCGCCTGCGGCGGCACCCAGCTGCGCGTTGCGAACGGCAAGATCTCGAGCGAAGAAGTGTGGAACGGTGGACGCGCCCACGGCGCGACCGGTGGCGGCGTGAGCAACTATTTCAAGCGTCCGCCCTATCAACCCCGCGGGGCGATTCCGACCTCGCCGGCCGGCCTGAAGGGGCGGGGCTTGCCCGACCTGTCCGCCACCGCCGATCCGCGCAGCGGCTATCGGATCTTCTACCGGGGAAAGCCCGGTTCGATCGGGGGCACCAGCGCGGTGGCGCCGCTGATCGCCGGACTGATCGCGCGTGTCAACCAAGCGCTGACCAAGCGGTTCGGCAAGACGGCCGGTTTCGTCAATCCGCTGCTGTACAGCGCGCCGCAGGTGTTTCGGGACATCACCGACGGCAACAACGACATCCGCGGCAATCTCGGGGGCCTCTACAGCGCGACTGCGGGCTGGGATGCGTGCTCCGGCCTCGGCGTGCCCGACGGCACGAAACTCTTGAAGCTGCTGG
>JACQAI010000319.1 GCA_016195115.1 Pseudomonadota bacterium | reverse complement strand
TGGCGATGGAGCGCCGCGTGCAGCCGCAGGCCGCCCTCGGCGGTCATCCAGTCGAGCGTCGCCGGCGCCGCGCGCGCCATCGTCGCGACCAGCGCGGGATCGCCGTAATGCTGGCCCGCCGCGAGCGCGTCGGCGGCGTGCTGCTCGGCGCTATCCGCGCCCAATCCGCGCCCGATCCGGCGATGCTCACCGTCGTCCCACGCCGCGTAGTCGCCGAGATTGCGCGCCGAGTTGCCGCCCGGCTCGGCCATCTTCTCGAGCACCGTGACGGAGCGACCCGCTTGCGCCGCCGCGGCCGCCGCGGCGAACCCGGCGAAGCCGGCACCGATCACCAGCACGTCGGCGCGGTCGTGCCAGTGTTGCGGCGGTGCGCTCGCCATCGCTAGAGCGCGGCGGCCGCCGAGATGATCACGAACGCCTGGGCGAGCGGATATTCGTCGGTCAGGGTCAGGTCGATCTGCGCCGTCATGCCGGCCGGCGTGATCGCGGCCAGGCGCTCGGCGGCGCCGCCGGTGAGCTCGAGCGTCGGCTTGCCGCCCGGCAGGTTGACGACGCCCAGGTCGCGGAAGAACACGCCGCCGCGGAAGCCGGTGCCGAGCGCCTTGGCGCACGCCTCCTTCGCGGCGAAGCGCTTGGCGTAGGTCGCCGCGGCGTTGGTGCGCGCGCCGGCCTTGCGCCGCTCGGTCTCGGTGTAGACGCGCTCGAGGAACCGCTCGCCGAAACGCTGCAACGTCTGCTCGATGCGCCGGATGTCGACGATGTCGCTGCCGATGCCGATGATCATGGCACGATCGTCTAGGCGCTGCGCTCGCCGGCGGCGTCGGCGCGCGCCTTGTCCATCAGCGCGCGCATGCGCCGGATCGCCTGGTCGAGGCCGCCGAAGATCGCCTCGCCGACCAGGAAGTGGCCGATGTTGAGCTCGACCACGGTGGCGATCGCGGCGACCGGCCCGACCGTCTCGAAGCTGAGGCCGTGGCCGGCGTGGCACTCGAGCCCGAGCGCCGCGGCGTGCGCGGCAGCCTTCTCGAGCCGGCTGAGCTCGACGTCGCGGGCCGCCCCGTGGGCCTCGCAATAGGCGCCGGCGTGGAGCTCGACCACCGGCGCGCCGATCGCCTTGGCGGCGTCGAGCTGGCGGCGGTCGGGATCGATGAACAGCGACACCCGGATGCCGGCGTCGCCGAGCCGCTTGACGTAGGGCACCAGATGATTGTGGCCGCCGGCGACGTCGAGCCCGCCCTCGGTGGTCACCTCGGTGCGCTTCTCGGGCACCAGGCAGGCGGCGTGCGGCGTGTGCTTGAGCGCGATCGCGAGCATCTCGTCGGTCGCCGCCATCTCGAGATTGAGCGGCAGTTGGAGGTCGCGCATCAGACGCTCGATGTCGTCGTCGGCGATGTGGCGGCGGTCCTCGCGCAGGTGCGCCGTGATGCCGTCGGCGCCGGCCTGGGCGGCCAGCCGCGCGGCGCGCACCGGATCGGGATGACGGCCGCCGCGCGCGTTGCGGACGGTCGCGACGTGGTCGATGTTGACCCCGAGGCGCAGGTGACGGCGCATCATGCCTCTCTTTCGGCGCTCAGCCGCGCGCGCGGTCGACCGAGCTGATCGCCGGCGTCGCGCGCAACGCCGCGATGATGTTGGTCAGGTGGCGCACGTCCTTGACCTCGACGTCGACCACGATCTCGAAGAAGTCGAGCGAGCGGTTGGTGATCTTGAGGTTGGAGATGTTGCCCTGGTTCTTGCCGATCACGGTACACAGCGAGCCCATGCTGCCGGGCTCGTTGGTCACCACCACGGCGATGCGGCCGACGTGGCTGTCGACACGGTCCTCGACGTCCCACGCGACGTCCAGCCAGCGCTCCGGGGTCTCGGCGAAGCTCTCGAGGCTGACGCAGTCGATGGTGTGGATGGTCACGCCCTTGCCGGTCGTGACGATGCCGACGATGCGGTCGCCGGGCAGCGGGTGGCAGCAGCGCGCGTAGTGCACCGCCATGCCGGGGATCAGGCCGCGGATCGGCACCGCCTGGGCGCGTGCGCCGTTGGCCGCGGCCTTGCGCGCGCGCGCCAGCGGCACGACCTTGTCGCCGGCCGGCTTGGGCGCCGGCTTGGTGCCCGGGAACACCGCGTGGATGACCTCGCGGCCGGTATGCAGCCCCTCGCCGACCGCGGCGAACAGGTCCTCGGCGGCTGTCGCCTGGAAGCCCTTGAGCACGCCGTCGAGCGCCTTCTCGGTGAACGGATAGCCTTCCTGGCGGAACGCCTTCTGGACGATGTCGCGGCCGAGGTTGATGAACTGGGTGCGCCGCTGGGTGCGGATGAAGCGGCGGATGCGCGCCTTGGCCTTGCCGGTGACGACGAAGTCCTCCCAGGTCGGCGACGGTGTCTGGGCCTTCGACGTCATGATGTCGACCTGGTCGCCGTTATGCAGCGCGGTGCGCAGCGGCATGATGCGGCCGTTGATCTTGGCGCCGACGCAGGTGTCGCCGATCTGGCTATGCACCGCGTAGGCGAAGTCGACCGGCGTGGCGCCGCGCGGCAGCGCGATCAGGTCGCCCTTGGGCGTGAAGCAGAACACCTGGTCCTGGAACATCTCGAGCTTGGTGTGCTCGAGAAACTCCTCGGGCCCGGCGGCATGCTCGAGGATGTCGAGCAGCTCGCGCAGCCAGCGATACTGGCGGCTGTCGGTGCGCGGCGCGCCCTGCTTGTACTGCCAGTGCGCCGCGACGCCGAGCTCGGCGACCTCCATCATCTCCGCCGTGCGGATCTGGATCTCGATGCGCTGGCGCTCGGGACCGATCACCGCGGTGTGCAGCGAGCGATAGCCGTTGGGCTTCGGCGTCGAGATGTAGTCCTTGAAGCGCCCGGGCACCACCGGGTAGGCGCCGTGGATGATGCCGAGCGCCTGATAGCACTGGTCGACCGTGTCGACCACGACGCGCACCGCCATGATGTCGGCGAGCTGCTCGAACTGGACGTTCTTGCGCTGCATCTTGCGCCAGATCGAGTAGGGCCGTTTTTCGCGTCCCGAGACCTTCGCCGCGACGCCGCCGGCCTTGAGCGTGTCGGTGAGCTCGTTGAGCACGACGTCGACGACGTTGGCGCCGCGCTGCTCGCGCAGGAACTCGAGCCGCGCGGTGATCGAGGTGCGCGCGTCCGGGTTGAGCTCGGCGAACGCCAGGTCCTCGAGCTCGTCGCGCATGTCCTGGATGCCGATGCGCTCGGCGAGCGGCGCGTAGATGTCCATGGTCTCGTGCGCGATGCGCCGGCGCTTGTTGGCGTCGGTGATGAAATTGAGCGTGCGCATGTTGTGCAGCCGGTCGGCGAGCTTGACGAGCAGCACGCGGATGTCCTCGGACATCGCCAGCACGAGCTTGCGGAAATTCTCGGCCTGCTTGGAGTGGTCGGACTGCAGCTCGATCCGGCTGAGCTTGGTGACGCCGTCGACCAGGCGCGCGATGTCGGGGCCGAACAGCTTCTCGATCTGCTCGAGGTCGGCGTGGGTGTCCTCGATGACGTCGTGCAGCAGCGCCGTGACGATCGAGGCGCCGTCGAGATGCATGCCGGTCAGGATGCCGGCGACCTCGAGCGGATGGGAGAAATAGGGATCGCCCGACTCGCGGGTCTGCGAACCGTGCGCCTTGAGCGAGAACACATAGGCGCGGCTCAACAGGTCTTCATCGGCGTGGGGATCGTACGCCTTGACCCGCTCGAGCAGCTCGTACTGACGGATCATGTCGGGGCGACCCGCTCAGGCGGTCCGCCGGAGGGCCGCTCCGCGCGCCGATCCCGACCTGTCCATCGCCCTACTCCAACCCGCCGCTAGTGGAACCTTGGCTCCGCGTTGATGCCGCTCCGGTGCCCGCCTCGGTGACCGCCGACCGTCACGCCTCCTCGATCAGATCCTGATCGGCCGGCTCTTCCTCGATCAGCTCCTCGTCCTCGTCGTCGTCCTCGGCCATCGACAGGGCGTCCTCGCGGACGTCCTCGGCAGCCGCGGCGTCGCGCGCCAGGTCCTGCTCGGTGGCCAGGAAGTCGACGATCTCCTCCTCGGGCTCGTCGGCCTCGGCGACCTTCTGCAGGCCCTTGATCAGCGCGTTCTGGAGCACGTCGAGGTCGAGGGTCGACTCGGCGATCTCGCGCAGCGCGACCACCGGGTTCTTGTCGTTGTCGCGGTCGAGCGACAGCGGCGCGCCACCCGACAAATCGCGCGAGCGCTGCGCCGCGATCATCACGAGCTCGAAGCGGTTGGGGATCTGCAGGACGCAGTCTTCGACGGTCACGCGGGCCATTGCACCAACTCTTGCTGTGAAACAATGAGAACAAACGTAGAAAAAGTATAGGGTTCGGAGCGGCGCGCCGCAAGGGCGGCCGGCCCAAAACGCCAGCTATTCCAACGGCCGTGTCGTCTGAGCATCGGCAAGAGCGCGGATCAGCTCGGACACCGGACGGCCGGTCGCGGGGTGATACCACGCCGGGGCTACCTCGGCCAGGGGCAGGAGCACGAAGGCGCGCTCGGTCAGCCGCGGGTGGGGCAGGATCGGTCCCGGAGCCCCGGGCGGCGGGGTTTCGACCCGATCGCCGTAGGCCAGAAGGTCGAGATCCAATGTCCGGGCGGCGTTGGGGGCGCCACGCATGCGGCCGAACGCGGCCTCGACTTGGTGCAGGGTGGCGAGCAGCGCCGCCGGATCCTGGGCCGTCTCGACCGCGGCGACGCCGTTGACGAACCACGGCTGGTCGGACGGCGGCACCGGCGGGCTCTCGAACCAGCGCGAACGCTGGCGCGTTATGACACCAAGCGACGCCAGACGGTCGAGCGCGGCTTCCAGCGTCGCGACCGGCGGCCCGACGGCGCTCGGCAGATTAGCACCGAGGCCGATCAGGATTGGCGCCTGAGATACCGTCACCATGCCTGCGGCCGGCCCGATTTCATCTTATGAACCATTTGGCGTATTAGACGATCGCTTAATCTTTCAGCGGCAGTATTGTTCAAACTGGAGCGCGACGCGGGAACCGTGATCGATGCTGTTCTATCCGCAAGAACGCCTGGGCCTGTTCATCGACGGCGCCAACCTCTACGCCGCGGCGCGCGCGCTCGGCTTCGACATCGACTACAAGCGCCTGCTCGACCTGTTCGCGACCAAGGGCCACCTGGTGCGCGCCTTCTACTACACCGCGCTGGTCGAGGATCAGGAGTATTCGCCGATCCGGCCGCTGGTCGATTGGCTCGACTACAACGGCTACACCATGGTGACCAAGCCGACCAAGGAGTTCACCGACGCCTTCGGCCGGCGCAAGATCAAGGGCAACATGGACATCGAGCTCGCCATCGACGTCATGGAGATGGCGCCTTTCC
>JACQAI010000318.1 GCA_016195115.1 Pseudomonadota bacterium | reverse complement strand
TCCGCGACGGGCGCTTCGGGATCGCGTCCGGTCGGCGTCCGTGTGACCGGAGCGCGGCGTGACGACACGGGCGGCTGAAGCTCGGTGCCGCACTTTGGACAGACGATCGGGGCACGTCGCAGGTCGTAGAACGGCGAGCCGCACTTGGCGCAGCGGCGTCTCAGGCCCCGCTCCGGCGTCGCGACGGCGGCGTCCATCGACGGCTTCATGAGCGAGCGACCGGCGGCGGCGTTGACGGCGACCCCGCCGCGTCCGGCGTCCGAGCGCGCGGCCGACCCGCGGTGCCCAGCCCATGCCGCCGCGCCAGCCGCGATCGAGTCAGTGCATAGGCTGGCGCGATCATCGGGTAGTCGTCTGGCAGGCCCCATTTGGCGCGATACTGGTCAGGCGTCATCTTGAACCTTCTGCGAAGATAACTCTTGAGGAGCTTGCCTTTCCGGCCGTCCTCGAGGCAGACGATGTAGTCGGGCTGGATCGAGCGGCGGATCGGCACGGCGGGCTTGAGCGGCGGCGCGACCGTCGTCCCGAGGCTGCCGAGGGCCCCAGAGATCATTTCGATCATCGGCCTGACATCGTCGATTGCGATGCGATGGCGCGCACCGTACGCGATCACGATATCCATGGCCAATCCCGGCAGCAACGCGTGCGACATCTCACGATCCTCCAGTCGCGCCGCCGTCGAATGCGAAGCCGCGCTGCAGCAGCGACCCCCGGACGCCAGAGAGACGCAGCATCATGGCCGTCGCGTTGGCGCGATCGACGGCGGTTCGGCGGATTCCGTCGGCGCGATGCAACCCCTCGGCCGCGGGGGTCCAGGATTCGATGCTTGCCCGTCGATCGGCGTCGGCCGCGGCCACCAATCGCACCATCACGCACACCACACGCGGCGTGCCGGGGCCGAGGATCGGGTCGCTCGGCATGGCGGGACGCATCCTCGCGTGGCGGATTTTCGGATCGCGGGCCGGGGCGGCGACGCGGCGTCCGACCCGGACGGGCAGTCCCCACAGGTGAGCCTTCCGACCCCCATCCGCAAGGGGCGGGGGCGGTTGCGCACGAAATAGATGTCGCAATCCGCGCACAACCGCCCATATGTCCTCGGGCGAGCCGCGAGGTCGCGGCGTAGCGTTCGGCAACCGGGAGAAGCGATTTGGCCAAGGGTCAGCAGCGCAGCAACCGCGAAAAGAAGAAACCGAAAGCCGACAAGAAGAAGGCCCCGGCGCCGGTTGCCGCGACGCCGATACGCGTCCTGCGTGGCAATTTCAAGTAGGCCGTCGCGCCGGCGTCGATCGATGCCCCGAGCGCGGTTGCATGCCGGGGGCTTTCGAACAGCAGCGTGGTGGAGCGCCCGCCGCCTCGGAGCGGACGGTGCGCGGCGTGGTCGCTAAGGCCCGCCAGCATCGATCGCGCGTTCCCGGGACTCCGCGATCGCGTCGCGGCCCTCGAAAGGACACTCGCTTGACCATCATCGGCCTGGTCGTGCGGGCGCTCCGCGGGTGGATCGCTTCGGCCGAGACCGGCGAGGAAGGCGATGCATTGGGCGCATGCCCGGGTGGTGCCTACAGCGTCTTCTATATCGATGCTGGACGGCCCAACGAGATCCAGATGCGCGGCGCCGTGGCGGATCGCTGCCAACTATGGATCGAGCCGAGCGACGTTCGACCAGGATCACGCGGCACCGAGCTGCTGGTCGACGTGACGATCGCCCACCGTCGCGACGGCAAGCCCGCGCTGACCGAGTTCCAGATTGCGCTCACCGAGGATTTGAAGCCGCAGGTCCACTGAAGCCCGACTGCACAACGCACCGTGCAAGCGGGTCGTTGGCGCAAGATCGATCGGGAGGAGCGACGCTGCCATGAACCAAGAAGGGCTCGACGTCGCAGCTGCTGCCCTGGCTCTGGCGACCGTCGTCGTTGCCACCCACTATCTCGTGTCGTTTTCCCAGACCCTGTTCCATCGACACCTCGGGCACCGTCGGGTCGGCGGATGGCTGTTTCGCAACCATGTCGGCTGGCATCACGTGTACTACGCCAAGGACCACATGGTGTCGAATTCGTATCTGACCGAGCGCGGCAACAATACGCCCTACTTCCTCATCCCGACGGCTGCGGCCGCGGCAGCGCTTTGGTTCCTACTGCCCCTCGATCTGTTTCTCGCGCACGTCGGCACACTGGTTCTGTCGTTCGCCGCCCACGTCTACCTCGACGTTCAGTACCACGTCGCCGGGTCGTGGCTGGGACGCTTCGGGTGGTTCCGGCGAAAGCAGCAGCTCCATTTCCTTCATCACAGGCACGCAAACGCCAATTTCGCGGTGATCGATTTCTTTTGGGATCGATTGCTGGGCACGTTCCAAGGCGCCCCCTCCGATGAGCGATGGCTGGGCAGGGACTCGGTCAAGCACCCCGAGCCCGAGCGCGCCGCCTGAGTGCGCTTCAGTTGGTCACCTCGAAGGGCGCGACCATGCCGGCCTTGTAGTGGCCGGTGTGGTTGCACACCAACAGATATTTTCCGGGCTTGAGCGCCAGGGTCAGGGCCTTGGTCTGGCCCGGCAGGATCTTCGACACCTCGCCGAGCGCCTGCAGCTTGCTCTCGATCACGCGTTTCTTGGCCTCGTCGTAGGGCTGCGGCGCCTTCGGATCGGCGACCCGTGCGACGATCATCTCGTGGCTCTCGGTGTTCGCGGCATTCTCGACCCGGAACGTGATGCGGCCGGCCTTCACGGACGGCGGGTTAGGCTCGAGCGTCATGGTTTCGTGCTGCTCGCCCGTCACTTTGACGGCGACGACCGTGGGGCCGTCTGCCGTCCAGCCGCGGCCGGGCAGGGCGGCGGTCAGGACGACCGTCGCAAGAATCAAGGTTCGCATCGCGGCTTCCTTCTCAGGGGCTATGGGGCGCCAATCGAACCCTGGCTCAAATGCGAATGCAAGTCATTTGCGGATGGTGGCCCTTGCGGCGCCGGCCCGGCCGCGGGGTAGGCTGGCGCGATGGCGGGCGCGGATGCACCGGGACAGGCGATGATCGGCCAATCGGTGCGCCGGAAGGAGGACGAGCGGCTGCTCATCGGGCAGGGCCGCTACGTCGAGGACGTCGTGCTCCCCGGCATGCTCCATGTCGCGTTCGTGCGCAGCACGCATGCGCACGCCCGGATCCGCGCGGTGCGGCGCGACCGCGCGACCGTGCTGCCCGGCGTGATCGCCGTGCTCACCGCCGACGACTGCCCGGAGCTCGGCGCCGCGCTGCCCGGGCTGCTGGAGCCCGGCACGCTCAACAACCCGTACTGCGACCTGAACGTCGCGGTCGAGCGCGCGCTGGTGCCGCGCAAGGCGCACTACGTCGGCGAGCCGCTCGCCGTCGTGATCGCCGAGACGTCGCACGCCGCGGTCGACGGCGTCGAGGCGGTCGAGATCGATTACGCGCCGCTGCCGGTGTTGGCGACCTGGCAGGACGCGTTGCGGGACGGCGCGCCGCGGTTGCACGACGGCGTCGACAACGTCGTCGCCCACCTCAAGCACGAGCTCGGCCAGGTCGACGCGGCGTTCCGCATCGCCGAAGTCGTCGTCGAGGAACGGCTCGAGATCCAGAGCCTCAAGGCAATGGCGCTCGAGTGTCGCGGCGCCGCCGCCCAGTGGCACGATGCTACCGGTTCGCTCGACGTCTGGTCGACCAGCCAGCAGTACTACGTGGTGCGCGACGTCATCGCGCGCATCCTCGGCCTGGCACGCGAACGTGTCCGCGTGATGGCGCGCGACGTCGGCGGCGGCTTCGGGCTCAAGGGCCTGCTGCATCCCGAGGAC
>JACQAI010000237.1 GCA_016195115.1 Pseudomonadota bacterium | reverse complement strand
GGCCGGGCCGCTGCCCTTGTAGGGCACGTGGACGAGGTCGAGGTTGGCCGTGCGCTTGAACAGCTCGCCGGCGAGATGGGGCGCGCCGCCGGCGCCGCTCGACGCGACGTTGATGGTGCCCGGCTTGGCGCGCGCCAGCGCGATCAGCTCCGGGATGGTGTTGGGCGGGAAGCCGGGATGCGCCATCGCCGCGAACGTCACGTTGACGAGCTGGGTCACCGGTGCGAAATCGCGCAGCGGGTCGACCCGCATGCTGGCGTAGAGATGCGGGTTGACCGCCAGATTGCCGAGCGTACCGACGAACAGCGTATGGCCGTCGGGCGCCGCAGCGGCCGCCAGCTCGGTGCCGATCACGCCGGCGGCGCCGGCGCGGTTGTCGATCACGACCTGCTGGCCCCACAGCTCGGTCAGCTTCTGGCCGAGCAGGCGCGCGACGATGTCGGTGCCGCCGCCCGGCGGAAACGCCACGATGATGCGCACCGGCCGGCTCGGATAGCTCTCGGCAGCGGCGGCGCCCGCCATCGCGCACACCGCCAGCACCAGGAAGATCGCACGCCGCATCATGGTCGGTCCGCCAGCCTCGCCGTCAGGGACCGCGAGGGTAGCCCAGAAGTTTTGGCCGCCGCAAAGGAAAGCGCCGCATGACCACGCCCCTCGACCTCATCACGCTCGAGATCGTCCACAACGGCCTGCGCTCGATCACCGACGAAAGCTTCATCGCGCTGATGAAGAGCGCTTACTCGACCAACATCAAGGAACGCCGCGACCACAGCGCGACGATCATGAGCCCCGCGGGTGCGCTGGTCGCCCAGGCCGAAGGCTCGCTGCCCATCCACCTCGCCTCGATGCTCGGCCTGATGCAGGCGCTGCTTGCCAAGCACACGCTCGAGGACATGCACGAGGGCGACATCTTCATCGCCAACGATCCCCATGTCGCCGGCGGCACCCATCTGCCCGACGTCAACATGGCGATGCCGGTTTTCGCCGGAGGCCAACTCGTCGCCTTCGTGTGCAACATCGCCCACCACGCCGACATCGGTGGCATGGCGCCGGGCAGCATGGCGGGCGGCATGACGGAGATCTACCAGGAGGGCGTGCGCATCCCGGTGATCCGGCTGTTCGCGCGCGGCCAGCTGGTCTCCGACGTGCTCGATCTCCTGCTCCTCAACGTGCGCGTGCCCGAGGAGCGCCGCGGCGACTACTTCGCCCAGGTCGCCGCCTGCCGGCTCGCCGAGCGCCGCCTCAAGGAGCTCACCGCGGTGCACGGCGTGCCGGTCCTGGCCGAAGCCTTCGGCGCCATCATCAGCCGCACCGAGCGCCGCCTGCGCGACGCCATCCGGACGATCCCGTCGGGCCGCTACAGGTTCGAGGACGTGATGGACGACGACGGCCTCGGCACGCTCGATATCACGATCAAGGTCGCGATCACGGTCGACGGCGAGCACATCCAGTTCGACTTCGCGGGCTCGCACCCGCAGGTCGCCGGCAACATCAACCTGACCCTGATCGGCACGAAAGCGGCCGCCTGCTACTGCCTCAAGGCGCTGCTCGACCCCACCGTGCCCAACAACCAGGGGGTACTTAACGCGATCGAAGTAACGGCGCCCGAAGGCACCGTGGTCAACGCGCGCTTTCCCGCGGCGGTGGCGAGCCGGGCGCACACCTGCCAGCGCATCGTCGACGTGATCATCGGGGCGCTCGCCCCGGCGCTGCCCGCGCAGGCGGTGGGCGCCGCCAACGGCGCCAACACGACCGCGGTATTCTCGGGCGTCGATCCGCGCAGCGGACGCGGCTACGTCTATCTCGAGACGCTCGGCGGCGGCTTCGGCGGGCGCGCCACCAAGGACGGCAAGGACGGCGTGCAGGTCCACATCACCAACACGTCCAACCTGCCGGTCGAGGCGATCGAGATGGAGTACCCGCTGCTGGTCGAATCCTACGGCCTGGTCGAGGACTCGGGCGGCGCCGGGACGTGGCGCGGCGGCCTCGGCCTGCGCCGCGTCGTCCGCCCGATCGATCATCAGGCGGTGTTCAGCGGCACCGGCGAGCGCTTCCGCACCGCGCCGTGGGGCGTGTTCGGCGGCGGCGACGGCGCGTCCGGCCGGTTCGTGCGCCGCACCGCCAACGGCGACGAGGAGCGGCTGCCGAACAAGCCGGCGGACGTGACGGTGCGGCCCGACCAGACCATCGTGATGGAGACACCCGGCGCCGGCGGCTACGGCCCGCCCGCCGCGCGCGACCCCGAGCTGCTCGCCGAGGATCGCCGCTCGGGCAAGTTCTCGCCCGGCTATCTCGCCCGCCACTACGGCGCGGGATACTGAGCGATGGCCGAGCGGTTCAATTTCGCGGATGACGCGCCCTTGACCGTGGCCGCCTTTGGGCGCATTTCTTGTGTACACAAGAGGTGACTACAATGCCGCCTACCGCCAAGCCCCTCCGGGTCAGCGTGCGCCAGCTGCGCGGCCGGCTATCCGAATACCTGAAGCAAGCCGAATCCGGCACCGAGATCGAGGTGACGGCACGGGAGAAGCCCGTCGCGCGCATCGTCCCCCCGCGCCCGCTCGGCCCACGGCCGCTCCGCGGCATGGCGTTGACGGCGCCGGACGGCACCGT
>JACQAI010000236.1 GCA_016195115.1 Pseudomonadota bacterium | reverse complement strand
GTGAGCCTCGCCTTGGCCATGGGCGCCCAGCGGATGGCCGCACGCAACGTGCTGATCCGGCGGCTGCCGGCGGTCGAGGCGCTCGGTGCCGCGACCGTGATCTGCGTCGACAAGACCGGTACCTTGACCGAGAACGGCATGACTGCCGCGCGACTGTTCGCCGACGGCACTATGCATGAGCTCCAAGGCCTGCCGACCGCGAATCCCGCGGTCCGCGCCGTCATCGCGGCGGCCCAACACTGCCACGGCGTCAAGGAGATGGAGCGCGACGGCCGACGGACTCTGGTCGGCGACTCCACCGAGCTGGCGCTGGTCGAGATGGTCGAGCGGCTCGGCACGCGCGAGCCGGCGTGGCCGGTGGTCGACCGGCTGCCGTTCGACTCCGATCGAAAGCGCTTGTCGGTGGTGTGTGCCGAGCGCGGCGATCTCATGGTCTACACCAAGGGCGCGTTCGAGACCGTGATGGCGCTGTGCACGCGACATCGAGACGCCGCAGGCGAGCGGCCGCTCGATGCGGCGGCGCGGCAGGCGGCGGTGCAGGCCCACGACGCACTGACACAGGCGGGAAGCCGCGTCCTTGCCTTCGCGACCCGGCGCCTGGACAACGGCTATGACCGGACACGAATCGAGGAGGATCTCGTGTTCGTCGGCCTGGTCTCGCTCGACGATCCGCCGCGCCCGGAGGTCCCCGGCGCGGTCGCAACCTGCCGCGCAGCGGGCATCAAGATCATCATGATGACGGGCGATCACGCCGGAACCGCGGCGGCGATCGCGCGCCAAATCGGCCTGACGACCCGTGAGGGCTGGCTGCTGCTCACCGGTGCGCAGCTCGAGACGATGTCGGATGCCGAGCTCAGCCGCGCGCTCGGCGCTGACGAGATCGTGCTCGCGCGGTTGTCGCCGTTGCACAAGCTTCGCGTGGTGGGAGCGCTCAAAGCCAACGGCGAGATCGTGGCGATGACCGGCGACGGCGTGAATGACGCGCCGGCGCTGCGGCGCGCCGACGTCGGCATCGCCATGGGTGCGACTGGCACCGACGTCGCGCGCGAAGCCGCCGACATGGTGCTGGTTGACGACAATTTCGCCAGCATCGTCGCGGCGATCGAGGAAGGCCGCGGGGTTTTCAGCAACATTCGGAAGTTTCTCACCTACATCCTGAGTTCGAACGTGCCCGAGCTGGTGCCATTTCTCGCGTTCGCTTTGTTTGGCGTGCCGCTGGCCCTGACCGCGATCCAGATCCTTGCGGTCGACCTCGGCACCGACATCCTGCCGGCACTGGGCTTGGGCGCCGAGCGGCCCGAGAGAGACATCATGCGTCGGCCGCCGCGGCCGCGCGATCAAGGCTTGTTCGACTTCGGCCTGCTGTCGCGCGCGTATCTGGTGCTGGGGACCATCGAGGCGGCCGTGGCGATGGGCGCATTTTTCGTGGTGCTCAATCTCGGTGGCTGGCAGTTCGGCGCGCCGCTGTCGGCACACGATCCGCTCTATCTGGCCGCGACCGCGGCCTGCTTGGCGGCGATCGTGGTGACCCAGGTCGCCAACGTTCTCTTGTGTCGGAGCGCCACGCACTCGCTGGCCTCTCCAGGATTCTTCGCCAATCGTTTGATTTTCATCGGCATCGCCGTCGAGATCGCGATCATCCTGCTGATCGTCTACACTCCGCCCGGTCAGCTCCTGTTCGGCACGGCGGCGATGTCCTGGGAGCCGTGGGCACTGGCGGTCGCGGGGGCGTTGATCATGATCGCTGCGGAAGAGTGCCGAAAGTTCCTGTGGCGACGCTCCGGGGCCGCCGGTCGGGACGCGTCGTATTCCGGCCCGGTCGCGCAGCCGCGATAGCGAGCCGCGGGTCAACGTCCTCCGGCTCAACCTCGCGCTCGACTCGCCGCCGCAGCGCTGAAGTGTAGTAGTCTGGCGGCATGGCGCCCCAGGAGTCCGCCGACCGCGATCACCGCCCATCGCCCGAAGCCTTGCTGGCGGCGGCGCAACAACAGGGACACGGCCGGCTGAAGATCTTTCTCGGCGCCGCGCCGGGGGTCGGCAAGACCTACGAGATGCTTGCGACCGCGCGGGCCAAGCAGCACGACGGCATCGACGTCGTGGTCGGCGTCGTCGAGACCCACGGCCGCCCGGAGACCGCCGCGCTGCTCGCCGGCCTCGCGGCGATCCCGCGCCGCCGCGTCGAATACCGCGGGAAGATCCTCGAGGAGATGGATCTCGACGCCATCCTGGCGCGCCGGCCGCAGCTGGTGCTGGTCGACGAGCTCGCGCACACCAACGCGCCGGGCAGCCGCCATCCCAAGCGCTATCTCGACGTCCAGGAGCTGCTGGTCGCCGGCATCGACGTCTACACCACGCTCAACATCCAGCACGTCGAGAGCCTGAACGACGTGGTGGCGCAGATCACCCGCATCCGGGTGCGCGAGACCTTGCCGGACAGCGTGCTCGACGCGGCCCACGAGATCGAGGTCGTCGACCTGACGCCCGAGGACCTGATCCAGCGCCTCAAGGAGGGCAAGGTCTACGTCCGCGACCAGGCCGAGCGCGCAACCCGGCATTACTTCCAGCCCGGCAATTTGACGGCGTTGCGCGAGCTCGCGCTGCGCCGCACCGCCGAGCGCGTCGACGATCAGATGCTCAGCTACATGCAGGCGCACGCGATCCGCGGCCCGTGGGCCGCCGGCGAGCGCCTGCTGGTGTGCGTCAGCGAC
>JACQAI010000235.1 GCA_016195115.1 Pseudomonadota bacterium | reverse complement strand
CATGGGTGAACAGCTTGGCGGTCCTGGGACTGGTCAAAGACCCCCTCGATCTGATAGCTACCATGATAGATATCATGGTAGTCGCCCGGGACGTGTCAACCCCTGGAGCCGCACCCCGTGGGCCGGGCAGCGGGTTCAACGGAGGCGTCGCTGGCGTGCCAGACATCAACGCGCTGCACGTCTGGCACTGAGGAGACACCCATGCCCGCGCCTACCGCCGGATCTCCCAAAGTGCCCAATCACGCGAAGCCGCCGGAGGCCGCGGACGCGGCCCCGTTCGCTCCGGCGGACGACGATTTTGGGCCGTGGCTGATCCGCCAGGCCGGTCGACTCCCGGAAGAGTTCGAGCCTTCCGTCTAGGCCGTTCTCGGATCGGGATTCGTTACCCTCAGCGTCATTGCGAGCGCAGCGAAGCAATCCAGGCGCCCTCTGGATTGCTTCGTCGCTGCCGGGAAAGTGATTCGGCCAGGCGCGCGCTCAACAAAGGTTTCTCCCTTCCCTCGTAGGAGTGTCGGCCTGCCAGGAATGGAAGATCGTGATCGCCATAAGCTACGGCTCGATTGCCCAACGCCTACGCCGCCGTGGTGCCGCCGAGGCCTTTGGCGAGCACGCCGTCGAGGCGGCGGGCGAAGGCGCGCGGGTCGGGCAACGTCTCGCCTTCGAGGATGCGGGCCTGGTCGAGCAGGAGGCGCGCGGCGTCGGCCAGGCTGTCGGACGCACCGGGCGCGGCGACGCGGCCGATCAGGGCGCGGATCACCGGGTGGCGCGGGTTGAGCTCGAGCACGCGCGCCGAGATCTTGTCGAGCTGCTTGTGCTGGCGCAGGAGCTTCTCGAGCCGCATGTCGATGTCGCCCTCGTCGGCGACCAGGCAGACCGCGCTGTCGGTCAGGCGATTTGATTCGCGCACGTCCTTGACCTCGTCGCCGAGGGTCAGCTTGAAGAGCGCGATCAGCTTGGCGATCTCGCCGTCGGTCGCCTTGTCGGCGGCCGGCGTCTGGTCGGGCGCGTCGGCGACTTTCGACAGGTCGGCGGCGCCGCGGGTCACCGAGCGGAAGGGTTTGTCTCCGTACTTCTGGACCATCGGCATCCAGAACTCGTCGATCGGGTCGGTCAGCAGCAGGACCTCGACGCCCTTGGCGCGGTAGCCCTCGAGCTGCGGGCTCGACTGCAGCTGCTTGGCGTCCTCGCCGCTGATCGTGTAGATCGCGTCCTGGCCGGGCTTCATGCGCCCGACATAGGTCTCGAGGCTGATCGGCGCGTCCGACACCGTGGTGCGGAAGCGCGCCAGCTTGAGGAGCACGTCGTGCTGCTCGTAGTCCTCGTAGAGGCCCTCCTTGAGCACCGGGCCGAAATTGTCCCAGAACACCGGGTAGCCGTCCTCGGCGCTCTTCTTCTCGAGCTCGGCCAGCACGCGCTTGACCAGGTTGGCGCGGATCTTGGCGAGCAGCGGGTTGTTCTGCAGCATCTCGCGGCTGACGTTGAGCGGCAGGTCGGACGAGTCGACGACGCCGCGCAGGAAGCGGAGATAGCCGGGCACCAGCTCCTTGCAGTCGTCGGTGATGAAGACGCGCCGGACGTAGAGCTTGACGCCGTGCTTGCGGTCGGGATGGAACAGGTCGAACGGCTTTTGCGACGGCACGTAGAGCAGCGCCGAATATTCGAGCGTGCCTTCGGCGCGCACGTGCACGGTCACGTAAGGCTCGTCGCTGGCGTGCGCGACGTGCTTGTAGAACGCCGCGGACTGCTCCGGCGTGATCTCGCTCTTCGAGCGGGTCCACAGCGCCGCGGCGCTATTGATGGTCTCCTCCGCCTTGTCCTTGAGCGCGAGCGCGATCGGGATGCCGATATGGTCGGAGTAGCGCCGCACGATCGCCTTCAGGCGCTCGGGCTCGAGGAAGTCGTGCTCGCCGGCGTTGAGGTGCAGCTTGACCGAGGTGCCGACGTCGTCGCGCACGGCTTCGGCAACCGTGAAGGCGCCCTTGCCGTCGGAGGTCCAGCGCCACGCCTGCTCGCTGCCGACCTTGCGGCTGACCACCTCGACCTGCTCGGCGACCATGAAGGATGCATAGAAACCGACACCAAATTGCCCGATCAGCGACAGGTCGGTCTTGGCGTCGCCGGTCAGCTGCTCGAGGAACTTGCCGGTGCCCGAGCGCGCGATCGTGCCGAGGTTCTCGACCAGCTCGTCGCGGCCCATGCCGATGCCGGTGTCGACGATTTCCAGGGTCCGCGACTTGGCCTCGGGGATGAGGGTGATCTTGGCCGGCAGGGTGCCCTTGGCGAGCTCGGGCTCGGTGGCGGTCAGATAGCGCAGCCGGTCGCACGCGTCGGACGCGTTCGAGATCAGCTCGCGCAGGAATACCTCTTTGTCGCTGTAGAGCGCGTGCGCGACGATGTCGAGCAGCCGGCTGACTTCCGCTTGGAAGGGAAGCTTCTCTTCGGCCATGACGGTCTTCTCTCTGTCTCCAGGCGATCACACAATGAAGCCGGTGACATATGGATTCCGTCAAGGATTGCAAGTGGTTTCCGCACTCGCACCCCCTCCCTACCCTCCCCCATGCGCTCCGCGCACGGGGGAGGAGTTGGAAGGGCGTGCTACGCGCTGGCGACCAGGTCGTAGGCCGGCAGGGTCAGGAACTCGGGGAAGCGCTCGGCCGCGATGAGGTCCTGCATGAGCACCGCGGCGGCGGCGAAGCGGCCGGCCGCAAAGCGCGCGTCGCCGACAACCTGGCGGATTCTCGTCAGCTCCTCGGCGATCACGGTCTCGCACAGCGCGAGGTCGACGACACGGCCGTCGGCGAATTGGGCGCGGTGGCGGATCCACTGCCAGAGCTGGGCGCGCGAGATCTCGGCGGTCGCGGCATCCTCCATCAGGTTGTAGAGCGGCACGCAGCCGACGCCGCGCAGCCAGGCCTCGATGTAGCAGAGGCCGACATTGACGTTCTGACGCAGCCCGGCCTCGGTGATGTCGCCGGTCGGCACGCGCAGCAGGTCGGCGGCGGTGACCGTGACGTCGTCACGCCGGCGATCGAGCTGATGGGGGCCCGGCATCAGGTCGTCGAACACCGGCTTGGCGATCGCGATCAGGCCCGGGTGGGCGACCCAGGTGCCGTCGTGGCCGTCGCCGGCCTCGCGCTGCTTGTCGGCGCGCACCTTGGCCATCGCGGCGTCGTTGGCCGCCGCATCGCCCTTGATCGGGATCTGCGCCGCCATGCCGCCCATGGCGTGGACCTTGCGGCGATGGCAGGTCTTGATCAGCAGCTGGCTGTAGGAGCGCAGGAAGTGCGCCGTCATGGTGACGGCGGCGCGATCGGGCAACACGCACGCCGGGTCCTCGGCGAACTTCTTGATGAACGAGAAGATGTAATCCCAGCGACCGCAGTTGAGGCCGGCCGAGTGCTCGCGCAACGCGCAGAGGATCTCGTCCATCTCGAAGGCCGCCAGCACGGTCTCGATCAGCACGGTCGCCTTGATGGTGCCCTGGGGAATCTCGAGAACCTTCTGGCTGTGAACGAACACGGCGTTCCACAGCCGCGCCTCGAGATGGCTCTCCAGCTTGGGCAGGTAGAAGTACGGCGCGGTGCCGGCGGCGAGCAGCGCGCGAGCGTTGTGGAAAACGTAGAGGCCGAAATCGAACAGCGCGCCCGACATCGGCACGCCGTCGACCAGCACGTGCGCCTCGGGCAGGTGCCAGCCGCGCGGGCGCACCAAGAGAGTCGCCAGCGTGTTGCCGAGCGCGTACGACTTGCCGCTGTCGGGATCCTTGAAACGCAGGGTGCGGCGCACCGCGGCGCGCAGGTTGATCTGGCCGTCGAGCAGATTGTCCCAGCTCGGCGTCGTGGCGTCCTCGAAGTCGGCCATGAAGACGTTGGCGCCCGAGTTGAGCGCGTTGATGATCATCTTGGCGTCGACCGGGCCGGTGATCTCGACGCGTCGGTCGAGCAGGTCGCGCGGCAGCGGCGCCACCGTCCAGTCGCCGGCGCGGATGTCGGCGGTCTCAGCGAGAAAATCGGGTTTCTCGCCTGCGTCGAGTTTGGCTTGGCGTTCGGCGCGCGCCGCCAGCAGGCGGCGGCGCTCGGCCCCGAACGCGTGCTCGAGCGTGGCGATGAAGCCGATGGCTTCCGGGCTGAGGATCTCGTCGTAGCCCGGCTTGAGCGCGCCGCGGATCTCGACGCTGGGTTGGGAGGTCGTGGCGCGCGTGCGCCGACGTGCGGTGACGGTGTCGAGCATGAGAAATGTCTCCTGGTTTTCCCGCCGTCATTGCGAGCGAAGCGAAGCAATCCAGCGTCGCGCGACGATCCCTGGGTTGCTTCGTCGCTTCGCTCCTCGCAAAGACGGCCAAGGGCTGGCGTTGGACGCGGACGTCGCCTCCGTCATTCGGCCGCTTGGCGCGGCGTCGGCTTGGTGTCGAATTGCGCGGTCTCGGTCGAGCCTGCCATCGCGGTGGTCGAGCTGGCGCCGCCGGAAATCGCGATGGCCACGGCATCGAAATAGCCGGTGCCGACCTCGCGCTGGTGGCGCGTCGCGGTGTAGCCGCGCGGCTCGGCGGCGAACTCGGCCTGCTGCAGTTCGGAGTAGGCCGCCATGCCGCGCGCGCGATAGCCCTCGGCGAGCGCGAAGGTCGCGTAGTTGAGGCTGTGGAAGCCGGCGAGCGTGACGAACTGGAACTTGTAGCCCATCGCGCCGAGCTCGCGCTGGAACGACGCGATCGTCTTGGTGTCGAGCTTGGCCGCCCAGTTGAACGACGGCGAGCAGTTGTAGGCCAGCCACTTGCCCGGGAACTGCGCGTGGATGGCGTCGGCGAACTGTTTTGCTTCCCCGAGATCGGGATGCGAGGTTTCCCACCACAGCAGGTCGGCGTAGGGCGCGAACGCCAGGCCGCGCGCGATCGCATGCGCGACGCCGCAATCCTGCTTGAGGCGGTGGAAGCCCTCCGGGGTGCGCTCGCCGGTCATGAAGGCGTGATCGCGCGGATCGACGTCGCTGGTGATCAGCTGCGCCGAGTGCGCGTCGGTGCGCGCGACCACCAGCGCCGGCACGTCCATGACGTCGCACGCCAGGCGCGCGGCGTTGAGGGTGCGGATGAACGCCTGGGTCGGCACCAGCACCTTGCCGCCCAGATGGCCGCACTTCTTCTCGGACGCCAGCTGGTCCTCGAAATGCACCGCGGCGGCGCCGGCCTCGATCATCGCCTTCATGAGCTCGAAGGCGTTGAGCGGGCCGCCGAAGCCGGCCTCGGCATCGGCGACGATCGGCACGAACCAGTCGGTGCCGCGCTTGCCTTCGAGCGTGTCGATCTGGTCGGCGCGCTCGAGCGCGCGGTTGATCCGGCGCACCACCGTGGGCACCGAGGACGACGGATAGAGGCTCTGGTCGGGATAGACCTGGCCGGCGTCGTTGGCGTCGGCGGCGACCTGCCAGCCCGACAAATAGATGGCCTGCAGGCCGGCTTTGACCATCTGGACCGCCTGGTTGCCGGTGTAGGCCCCGAGCGCCGCGACGTAGGGCGCCTCCGTCAACAGCGCGCGCAGCCGCTCGGCGCCGCGCTCGGCCAGGGTGTGGCGGATGCGCAGCGAACCGCGCAGCTTGGCGATCTCGGCGGCGCCGTAGTCGCGGCGAATCTCAGTGCTGGCGTTGGTCGTCATCGGAAGGCCTCCGGCCCGTTGTTGCAGTGCGATCAAAAGAATGGCGAACGGCTTCACAAGTTCAACAAGCCTCTGATTTTCCCGGGAAAACCTGGAAATATTGACGGATTTACAGATTTGTGCGAATGTAAATTGTAAAGCCATGGAACGCCCCCAGCCCCTGCGCCTGGGCGGCCGCCTCCGGCGGCTCCGCCAGGAAAACCGCCTGACCCAGGCCCAGATGGCCGAGCGGCTGTCGATCAGCCCGAGCTATCTCAACCTGATCGAGCACAACCAGCGGCCCGTCACGGTGCCGGTGCTCCTCAAGCTGGCGCAGCGCTTCGCGGTCGACCTGCAGGCGCTGACCGCCGAACCCGACGGCCACCTCGGCTCCGAGCTCATGGAGGTGTTCGCCGATCCGCTGTTCGACGGCCACGCGTTGCGCGCCAGCGACGTCAACGACTGGGCGGCCGGCGCGCCGCACGTCGCGCGCGCCGTGCTGACGCTCTACCAGGCCTACAAGGGGCATCGAGCGCCAACCACGTCGGCCGAGGGCGCCGACGGCGACGACGCGGTGCCGGTCGGCATGCCGACCGAGGAGGTCGCCGACTTCCTGCAGACGCGCGGCAATTACTTCAAGGAGCTCGAGGCCGCCGCCGAGGCGCTGCGCGGCGAGGCCGGGATCGACGGCGACAATCCGTTCCCGCAGCTGGTCGCGCATTTGGCGCAGCGCTACGCGGTCGACGTCGAGATCCGGGCCACCAGCGCCGGCGACGGCTGGCTGCGTCGATACGATCCGAAGAGCCGGCGCTTGGCGCTGAGCGAGCTCCTGCCGCTGCCGAGCCGCAGCTTCCAGCTCGCCCACCAGCTCGCCCACCTCAGCGCGGCGCCGTTGCTCGAGCGCCTTGCCTCAGGCGGCAAGTTCACCACCGTCGAGGCCGACGCGCTGGCGCGCATCGCGCTCGCCAACTATTTCGCCGCGGCGCTGCTGATGCCGTACGACGCTTTTCTCTCGGCGGCGCGCACGACGCGCTACGACCTCGAGCTGCTCGAGCGCCGCTTCGGCGCCAGCTTCGAGCAGGTCTGCCATCGCTTGACGACCTTGCGCCGGCCGAATGCCGAAGGCATCCCGTTCCATCTCGTGCGCGTCGACGTCGCCGGCAACATCTCCAAGCGCTTCTCGGCGTCGGGCATCACGATGCCGCGCTTCGGCGCGGCGTGCCCGCGCTGGAACGTCTACGACGCCTTCGCGACCCCCGGGCTGATCCGCACCCAGGTCTCGCGCATGCCCGACGGCGCGACGTATTTCTGCCTTGCCCGCACGGTGCCGCCGATCGGCCGCAGCCAGCCGGGCGGCCGCGCCGCGCGCGGCCCCGGGCGCCACGCCATCGGGCTGGGCTGCCCGATCGCGGCGGCGCGCGAGCTGATCTACGCCGACGGCCTGGCGCTCGACGACGATCCCGCGATCGTGCCGATCGGCGTCAGCTGCAAAACCTGCCCGCGCACCGACTGCGTCGACCGCGCGCTGCCGGCGCTGCACAGCCGCTTCGCGGTCGACGAGAACCGCCGCTTGGTGTCGGCGTTCATGACCGGCGGTGACGCCTAGCTCGCGAGCTTGCGCTCGTTCTCGGTTGGCGCAGCGCGGGCGAACGGGCTGAGCCCGAGCCAGGTCTGCATGGCGGCGGCGAGCTTGCGGTCGCCCGTCAGGCTGAGGCGCTCGTCGCGCACCGCGTTCGCCACGGTGTCGGCGCCGATCCAAATCGCCGTCATGGTGCGCAGATCGGTCGAGACGTAGAGGTCGACGTCGAACCCGGGATCGATCTCGCACAGATCCGTGCCGACGTTGGGCTCGACCAGCAGCCACCACGCGCGCCGCGTCCGCGGCAGCTCCGGATATTGGATGTGGATGACGCTGCGCCGCGTCGGCAGCGGCGTCGGGTCGAGGTTGCGGCGCATGTCCCACATCAGCAGCGAGACGTCGAGCTGCTCGAGCGACTTCGCGGTCTCGAGCCAGCGCTGTCCCCACATGCCGACCGCTTCGATCACCGGCTCGAGCGCGCGGCCGGCCTCGGTCAGCCGATACTCGAATGCGCCGGGCTCGCGCCGCGCGCGCATGCGCTCGACCACGCCGGCGCTCACGAGCTCCTTCAGCCGCCGCGACAGCAGCGCCGGCGACATCCGCGGCAGGCCGCGCCGCAGATCGTTGAAGCGGGTCGAGCCGGCGATCAGCTCGCGCAGCAGCACGACCGTCCAGCGCGTGCACAGGATCTCCGCAGCCATCGCGACCGGACAGAATTGCTTGTAGCTGGCCTGCGCCATCGGGGCCTCCGGGAGAACGGGGGCCGCAGACTAGGCGGATCGGCCGCGGCCGCCTAGTTCAGTTTCTGTAGCGCGCCACTTCAGTCCGTGAACTAGCGGCAGGCTCGGCGGTTTGCCAGGGTGCGCGGCTCGTTCATCACCGTCATCACCCAGGAGATGCGTCGTGACGCATACAGGCGCGTGTTTTTGCGGAACCGTTCAAGTCGAGGTCACCGGCGAGCCGGTCGGCATGGGCTACTGCCATTGCCGGTCGTGCCGCTCGTGGTCGGGCGGCCCGGTCAACGCCTTCACGCTGTGGAAGCCCGACGCGGTGCGCGTCATCGCCGGCGCGGCCAGCCTGGCGACCTTCAAGAAGACCGCGATCAGCGCGCGTCAGTACTGCAGCAAGTGCGGCGGCCACCTGATGACCAACCATCCGACCCTCGGCCTGGTCGACGTGTTCGCCGCGACCCTGCCGAGCTTGGCGTTCAAGCCCGGCGTCCACGTCAACTACGCCGAGACCGTGCTGCCGATGCGCGACGGCCTGCCCAAGCTCAAGGATTTTCCGGCCGAGCTCGGCGGCACCGGCGAGACCGTGCCGGAATAACCTGCACGCTTCTGCCGCAACCCAGCCATGCCGCGATCGGGGGATGCCAAGCCCCCCGCCGCTGGCCCAGCATGGCGGCGTGACGGCTCACGACCCCTTCGTCACGCGGGTTGCGCCGTCATCCGCGGCAAGAAACGCCGCGGAGGACAACACGCCTGCCCGAGCCGACCGTCGTCGTCATCTGGGCCGCGTATGGGGGAAACCAGATGGACGAGGCGATTGAAAAATCGGCCATGCGCAAGGTCTACATGCGCCTGCTGCCGTTCGCGATCCTGACCTACTTCCTGTGCTACGTCGATCGCATCAACGTGAGCTTCGCCGGGCTCACGATGCGGGGCGATCTCGACATGTCGGCGACCGCCTTCGGCTTCGCGGTCGGCACCTTCTACTGGGGCTATTTCGTCTTCGAGGTGCCGAGCAACGTCATCATGGAGAAGGTCGGCGCGCGGCTATGGATCGCGCGCATCATGATCACCTGGGGCATCCTGTCCGGCATCACGGCGATGGTCACCGGCTCGACCAGCTTCGCGATCGTGCGCTTCTTCCTCGGCGTCGCCGAGGCCGGGTTCTTCCCGGGGCTGGTGCTCTACTTCACCTACTGGTTCCCCAGCCACCACCACGCCCGCATCGTCTCGAGCTTCCTGATCGGATTGCCGATCGCGGTCGCCGCCGGCGCGCCGCTGTCGACCGCGCTGCTCGAGCTCGACGGGCTGTTCGGCCTGCGCAGCTGGCAGGTCATGTTCATCGCCGAGGCGCTGCCGACCGTGCTGTGCGGCATCGTTGCGCTGTTCCTGCTGACCGACCGACCCGAGCAGGCGCGCTTCCTCACGCCCGCGGAACGCAACTGGCTCGCCGCCAAGCTGGCCGCCGAGCGTCAGGCCAAGGACGCGGTGCGCACCTTCAGCCTGTGGCAGGCGATGGTCGATCCCAAGGTGCTGCTGCTG
>JACQAI010000109.1 GCA_016195115.1 Pseudomonadota bacterium | reverse complement strand
GTGTTCGCCGCCGAGACCAGAGACAGCGACGTCGCTTCCGCCGACTGATCGCGACACAAGGAGAACGGGTCATGGAGCTCGGCGCCGAAGAAGCCAACCGCGTCGCGACGTTGGTCAAATACAACATCATGGACTCGGACGCCGAGGAGCCGTTCGACCGCCTGGCCGAGATCGCCGCCGAGCTGTTCAACGCGCCGATCGCCTACGTCTCGCTGGTCGACGGCTATCGCCAGTGGTTCAAGTCGAAGGTCGGCCTCAGTGCCCACGAGATGCCGCGCGACTGGGCGTTCGGCGCGCGCACGATCGCGCGCAAGGCGGTCGTGGTGATCGCCGACGCGGCCAAGGACCCCGAGTTCGCCGCCGGCGCGCCGGGCCCCCGCGGGCCGACGGTGCGCTTCTTCGCCGGCGCGCCGCTGCTGACCGCCGACGGCCAGGCGCTGGGCGCCATCTGCGTCGTCGACCGGCGCGCCCGCAAGACGCTGACCGGCCACGAGCGCCAGCTGCTGCAGCATCTCGCCGACATGGTCATGGAGCAGATCGAGCTGCGCCGCGGGCTGCGGCGCATCAAGGCGAGCCTGACCAAGATCGCGCGCTTGGCCGGCGGCCGGCCGGCGGCCGACGAGATCGTCGGCGAATGCGACAAGGCGCTCGGTGCGGTGCAGGCCGTCAACAACCTGACGACGCGCTCGGCGCGCAAGCGCGTGCGGCTGGTGACGCCGCGGCACGCCGCCAAGAAGAGCGCTGACGACGAGCGGCGCGACGCCGCCGAGCGCCGCGAACGCCGCGAACGGCAGCGCCGCGAACGCGCGGGTTAGCCGACATCTCAAACTATCCGCAGCAGCTACGCAGGGGTCGCAGCGGCCGATTGAGGGGATGTCGGAGATGAGTGGGGATGGAGGGGTGGCGCGCGAAGCGCCATCATCCACGCCCGCCGCCCATTCGGACGCACCGGCACATATCCCCTCCATGCCATCCCCACATCCCCCGATTGGGCTGCCGCGCTTGCGCGCGGCGTAGGGGCGTGTCCGCGCCGCGCGGCGTTACGCGAACACCGGCGCGACGGCCTCGTGATAGCGCTCCATCGCGGTCATGTGGTCTGCCATGGTGCGGCCCGGGATGCGCTTGTGGCTGTAGCGCCCGAAGCAGTTGTTGAGCGTGATGTGGGTGACGCCGTGGTCCTGCCAGAGCTTGGCCTCGTCGCGCCACGAAGCGGGCTCGCCGACCGCCGAGGTCCAGACTTCGAGGCCGATCGTCGCGGGGTCGCGGCCGGCCTCCTGGGTGAAGGCGCGCAGCTTGGCGAACTCGGCGCGCGCTTCGTCGCCCGGCGGGTGGGCGAGCATGATCCAGCCGTCGCCCCATCGGGCGATGCGCCGCAACGTCACCTCCTCGTGGCCGCCGAACCACAGCGGAATGGCGCGCTGGGGCGGCAACGGGTTGATGCCGGCGTCGTCGACCGTGTGCCAGGTGCCCTTGAAGCTGACGTGCGGCTCGGCCCACAGCGCCTTCATCAGCCGGACTTGCTCTTCGGAGCGCCGGCCGCGGTTGGAAAAATCCTCGTTGAGGCCGATGAACTCGACCTTGTTCCAGCCGACCCCGACGCCGAGCCGGAAGCGGCCGCCGCTCAGCACGTCGAGCGAGGCCGCCTGCTTGGCGACCAGCACGGTCTGGCGCTGCGCCAGGATCAGGACCTGGGTCGAGAAGCCGATCGTCTTGGTGCAGCCGGCGAGGTAGCCGAACAGCACGAAGGGATCGTGGAACAGATCCTTCGAGTTGTTGCGGTTCTTGTACTCCGGCCGGTTGTCGGCGTTGACCCCGAGCACGTGGTCGGCCAGCGCCAGATGGTGGTAGCCCAGCTTCTCCGCCGCCTGGGCGAACTGGCGCGCGGTGTCGGGCTCGCCGCCGACATCGATCAAGGGCAGCGTGACGCCGAGCTTCATGGGAACCTCCGTTGTTGGATTGAGTGGACCCGACCGCTCACTCGGCAGCCATCGTCAGTGCGCGCCGCACCGCACCGGGGTCTCGCGCGATGACGCGAAGGTAGGCGCGCGCGGGGGCATCGGGCTGGCGCCGTCCCTGCTCCCAATCCTTCAAGGTCGCGAGCGGGATGCCGAACAGCGCGGCAAACGCTCCCTGCGACAGACGCAGCCGGCGCCGGAGCGCCAACACGTCGATTGTCGTTGTTACCACGGCGGGCCGCAGGTCTCGCAGCTCCCGCCGCGTCAGGACTGGCGTATCCTCATCGGGCTCGAACGCGGCGGGTTCATCGAGCCGAGTTACGTCGAGCCGCTCCCGGATCGGGCGACCGAGTTTGCCCGTCTTCGTCAGCCGCCGCAGTCGGCCATCAGCGCCACGGCGTGCCCTCACGATACGCGCGGTCTTCATGGTCATGGGCTCTCCGTGCCGAGATGATACGTATGGTCGTCGAGCGGCGGGTGAAGACCACGAAATAGGTTCGACCGTCCACCGCCCCAATCGTCTGACAGCGCGTCTCGCCGTAAGCGCGCCGCGTATCAACGCGCTCCAGGCGCCGCACATCGTCAAACATACGGGAGACGTGACCAAAGCCAAAGCCGCGAGCTTCGATGGTCCGTCGACTTTTCGCCTCATCCCATTCGAAGATCATATCATGTGTACGGCATTGCCGTCTAGTTCGTCAGCCGGGTCGGCGACGATCAAATGGTATTTACGACATCCCTGCGGCACATATCCCAGTTGGGTTTTGGTTTTTCGCGCAACGCTGCTACACCGGCGGACGTCTTGGAGGACATTGCATGGCAGCGGCCGCGCCCCACCGCATCGACACCCACTTCCACTACTTCCCGCCGGCCTATCTCGAGCCGCTGGCGGCGTGGGGCCAGCGGGTCGGCTTCGGCGGCCTGCGCGGCCCGCACCGCGACTGGTCGATCCCAAAGGCGATCGCCGAGATGGACGGCAACGCCATCGCCACCGCCGTGCTGTCGATCTCGACCCCCGGCGTGTGGTTCGGCGAGGTCGCCGAGGCGCGGCGGGTGGCGCGCCTGTGCAACGAGTTCGCCGCGCGCATGCGCGCCGACCGTCCGCGCCGCTTCGGCCTGTTCGCCGCCGTGCCGATGCCCGACGTCGACGGCACGCTCGCCGAGATCGCCTATGCCCTCGACACCCTCAAGGCCGACGGTATCGGCCTGATGACCAGCTACGCCAACACGTGGCCAGGCGATCCGTCGTTCAAGCCGGTTTTCGAGGAGCTCAACCGGCGCCAGGCCGTGGTCTACTTCCATCCGCTGGCGCCCGATTGCTGCGGCAGCACCGTTCCGGGCATCTCGGGCTCGCCGCTCGAATATCCCTACGACACCGGGCGCGCCGTGCTGAGCCTGTTGATCAACGGCACCTTCGCGCGCCATCGCGACATCAAGTGGCTGTTCAGCCACGCCGGCGGGCCGCTGCCGGCGCTCGCCGGGCGCATCGCCAACGTCGTGCGCGCCCGCCCGGACGCCGCCGAGCTCGCGCCCGACGGCGTCGAGCGCGAGTTCCAGCGGCTCTATTACGACACCGCCAACGCCGCCTTCGCGCCGACCATGGCCGGCCTGATGGCGCTGGCGGCGACGTCGCAGATCGTGTTCGGCAGCGACTATCCGTATTTCACGGCCGGCGAGAACGTCGCCGCGCTGGCGACCATCACGCTGAGCGACGCCGACCGCCGGGCGATCGAGCGCGACAACGCGCTGCGTCTGCTGCCGCGCCTGGGGGCGTGAGCCCGGCGGTGACGGCGTGAGCGCGCCGCCCGACGCCGAGCTGTTGGCCGAGGCGCTGCGCGCGCAGCAGGCGGGACAGTCGGCGTTGGCGGCGGCGTTGTGCCGCGTCGTGCTGGCGCGTGCGCCGCGCCAGCCCCAGGCGTCGCTGCTGCTCGGCCTGATCCTCGGGCGCGACGATGCCGACGTCGGCGCGCCGCTGCTCGCCGACTATCTCGACCAGTTCCCGGACGACGCGATGGCGGCGTCGAACCTCGGCATGTTGCGCCAGCGTCAGGGCGACGCGGCCGGGGCGCTGGCGCTGTTCGAGCGCGCGCTGGCGCGCCGTCCCGACGTCGCGGCGGCGCACCACGGACGCGGCTTGGCGCTGCACAAGCTCGGCCGGCTCGACGACGCCGCGGCGGCGTTCGAGCGCGCGGTGGCGCTCGGCGCCACCGACGCGGTGACGCGCAACAACCTGGGCGACCTGCGGCGCTCCCAGGGACTGCTTGATGCGGCGCTCGCGGCGTTCGACGCCGCGATTGCCGCCGATGCCACGCTCGCGATGGCCCACGTCAACCGCGGCATCGTGCTCGCCAAGCTCGGTCGGCCGGCCGACGCGGTCGGCGCGCTGCGCCGCGCGCTGGCGCTCGACCCCGGCCTGGTTGCCGCCGAGCTCGAGCTCGCCGAGGCGCTCGAGGCGGTCCGCCTGCCCGACGAGGCCCGCCGCCACCGCGCCGCCGCCTACCGCCGCCAGCCCGCGATCGTCGAGCCGTGCACCGGCGAGCGCGCCGAGGCCGCGGTGCTGCTGCTGTGCAGCGCCGACCGCCGCGACGTCTCGGCGCGCTTCCTCATCGACGGCAAGCGCTTCGCCAAGACGCACCTCTTCCTGCTGCGGCCCGACGACGGCGGTCCGCACGCGCCCGCGGTGCTCGACGGCCTGCCGCCGGTCGATCTGGTGTTCAACACCATCGCGGATCCCGACCTTGGCGCGCCCTATTTCGCCGAGGTCGCGGCGCTCGCCGCGCGCACCGGGCGGACCATGCTCAATCCGCCCGACCGTCTGCCGGCGACCCGGCGCGACCGGTTGGCCGCGACCCTTGCGGGCATCGCGGGCGTGCTGGTGCCGACGACGCGCCGGATCGCCCGCAACGCGCTCGGCCTGCTGCCGCTCGATCGCCCGACGCTGGTGCGCCCGGTCGGCGATCACGGCGGCGCGGCGCTCGCGCGCGTCGACGATGCCGCGAGCCTCGGCGCCTATCTGCTGAAGACCCCCGCCGACGACTTCTATCTCACCGACTTCTGCGACTTCCGCAGCGCCGACGGTCACTACCGGAAATATCGGCTGATCTTCGTCGATCGCCGGCCCTATCCCTACCACCTGGCGATCGGCCAGGACTGGAAGCTGCACTATTGGCGCATCGAGGACGCCGTCGCGCCGTGGATGAAGCAGGAGGAGGAAGCCTTCCTGGCGGATTGGTCGTCGGTGTTCTCTGGAACGCGCGCCGCCGCCGTGCGCACGGTTGCGGCGCGGCTCGATCTCGACTACGGCGGCATCGACTGCGGGTTCATGCCCGACGGCCGCGTCGTGGTGTTCGAGGCCAACGCCAACATGCTGGTCCACTTGAACGACCCGGTCGAGGCATTCCCTTACAAGCACCGCCACGTGCCGCGCATCTTCGACGCCATGGCCGACCTGGTGCGGCGCCGGATCGGCTGACGGCGGACGCGCGATCGTGCTAAGGGGAACGGCATGAAGAGCGGTTGGGTCGACGGCGACGCGAACGCCATGATCGAGCGCTACGCCTCTCAAGGCGTGGGCCGCGACGTGGCGCTGCGGGTCTACACCTCGCGGCTGCTTGGTCGCGACCCGCTGCTGGTGCTGCACGGCGGCGGCAACACCTCGGTCAAGACGACCGTCAAAGACTTCCTGGGCGACGCCGTCGAGGTGCTGTGCGTCAAGGGCAGCGGCTGGGACATGGCGAACATCGAGCCCGCAGGCTTGCCCGCCGTGCGGCTCGAACCCTTGAGACGATTGCGCGGCCTCGCGGCCCTGACCGACGAGGACATGGTGAGCTTCCAGCGCGCCAACCTGCTCGACCCGGCGGCACCCAACCCGTCGGTCGAGACCCTGCTGCACGCCTTCCTGCCCCAGAAATTCATCGACCATACCCATTCGACCGCGGTGCTGAGCCTGGCCGACCAGGCCAACGGGCGCGCCTCAAGCGCGGCCGCAAGGCGGTGTTCGCGCCGGTAGCACTACCCAACCGCGTCGCCGCGGCGGCCGAGGTCGCGCCGATCCTGCGCGGCGCGTGCAGCCTCAAGGACCCGACGGTCGAGGGCGCCTGGCATCGTTTCGTGCTGACCTGGCGCGCCGGCGACGCCGTGCTCGCCTACGCCAACGGCAGGGAGCTGGCGCGCTACAGCCAGGCGGGGGTGGTCACCCCGGACCACACCATCCGGACCAAGAACTACCCGCTGCTGGTGCCGGCGCCCGACGCCGCGCATCTCGACGATTTCGCGGGCGCGGTGCGCGCGGCGGTCCAAAAGTTCGTCGCCGACTATCAGGACTATTTCGTGCGCAACAACGCCGGCCGCAATCCGCCCAAGCGCGCGCTCGACCCGATGCCGCGCGTCATCGTGGTTCCCGGGGTCGGGATGTTCGGGCTCGGCCGCACGCTCAAGGACGCCACGGTCGCCGCCGACATCGCCGAGAACGCCATCCTGACCATCACGGACGCCGAAGCGATCGGAAGATTCGAATCCATTTCCGAGCCGGATCTGTTCGAGATGGAGTACTGGTCGCTCGAGCAGGCCAAGCTCGGCAAGGGCGTCGACAAGAAGCTGGCCGGTCAGGTCGCCGTGATTACCGGTGCCGGCGGCGCGATCGGCGGCGCGATCGCGCGCCGCTTCGCGGCCGAGGGCGCCGAGGTCGCGCTGCTCGATCTCGACGCCGCCGCCGCGCAGGCCGCCGCCAAGCAGATTGGCGGGAGTGCCCTCGGGATCGGCTGCGACGTCACCAAGCCAGACGCGGTGCGCGCGGCGTTCGAGCGCGTGTGCGCGAGCTTCGGCGGCCTCGACATCGCGGTGTCGAACGCCGGCGCGGCCTGGCAGGGCCGCATCGGCGAGGTCGACGACGCCACCCTTCGCCAGAGCTTCGAGCTCAACTTCTTCGCCCATCAGACGGTGGCCCAGGCGGCGGTGCGCGTGATGCAGGCCCAGGGCACTGGCGGCGCGCTGCTGTTCAACGTGTCGAAGCAAGCCGTCAACCCCGGGCCCGGCTTCGGGCCGTACGGCCTGCCCAAGGCCGCGACCTTGCTGCTGGTGCGCCAGTACGCGATCGACTACGGCCGCGACGGCATCCGGGCCAACGCGGTCAACGCCGACCGCATCCGCAGCGGCCTCTTGACGCCGGACATGATCGCGCAGCGCTCGCGCGCCCGCGGCGTCAGCGAAGCCGACTACATGGCCGGCAACCTGCTCGGCCGCGAGGTCACCGCCGACGACGTCGCCCAGGCGTTCTTCCACCACGCGATCGCGCTCAAGACCACCGGCGACGTCACCACGGTCGACGGCGGCAACATCGCCGCGGCGCTGCGCTGACTACGGTCGTCATTGCGAGGAGCGCAGCGACGAAGCAACCCAGAAGTCGCGCGACGCGTGCGGATCGAACATCTCTGGGTTGCTTCGCTTCGCTCGCAATGACGTGGAGGTGAGGAGATGATGCGAGCCATCATGGCGGCCCTGGTGATGCTACTGGCGGCGCCCGCGGCGGCCGAGGACGTGACGTATTTCGACGCCAAGAAGGTCGCGGACTCGTTCGCCAAGGCGACGACCTTGTTCAAGCAGGACAACTACCGGATCGTCACCGGCCGGCGCGTCCAGCCCGGCGAGGTCGAGATCCACGCGCTCGACACCGACCTGATCTACGTCGTCCAGGGCAAGGCGACCCTGGTCACCGGCGGCACGCCGCTTCAACCCCGTAACACGGGAGCCAACGAGATCCGCGCCAAGTCGGGCCAGGGCGGCACCGCCCATCAGCTCGCCAAGGGCGACGTCATCGTCATCCCCAAGGGCATCCCGCACTGGTTCACCGCGGTCTCCGGCACGTTCGACTATCTGACCATCAAGGTGCAGTAGCGCGGCGGGGGTGGCGACCTGTGAACCCGTTCACAGGTCGGCCGGGCGCTTCTCGGCTAAGCCAGGGGCATGGCCGAGCCGCAGATACCGATTCGCTCGACGCTGTATGCGCTCAACCCGGCCTATGTGTTCGGGGTCGGCCTGGTGATCGTCGTCCTGATCAAGCTGCTGTTCCTCGGCGAATGAAAAAGGGCGGGCCCGCGGGCCCGCCCTCGTGGTAGATCGACCGCGACGCGCTTAGCGCACGCCGGCCTCGAGCTTGAGCTCGTCGACCTTGACCATGCGGCCGTGCAGCGGCAGGACGGTGTCGACCGCCAGGCCGTGCATCTCGACGTTGTCCCACAGGGTCTTGGTCGCGGGATTGACGAACGCCGGGGTCTGGGTGATCGGCGCCCGCGGGCTGAACGAGTCGGCCTGGATGATCATCTTCTCCTTGGGCAGGTAGCCGAGCACGTAGCCGTCCGCGTGCACGCTGTTCTTGAGCAGATAGAGCTCGAGCGTCCGCGCGCCGTCGCTGATCACGTGCTTGTCGCCGTAGGTCTCGAACTTCGCCGTCTTGCCCGACTTCGCCAGGCTGTCGGGGCTGATGGTGCGCGGCATGGCGTAGGCCCGCTCGAAGTAGGCCTTGCTCATCTCCGGCAACACGATGGTGGCACCCTCGGCCGCCGCGGCGCGCAGCCCGCCCGAATGGTCGAAGTGGTGATGGCTGGCGACGACGAAGCGGATCGGCTTATTGGGCAGCGCGTCCTTGACCGCCTTGATCACGGCGTTGGCGCGGCCATCGCCGAGCGGCGCCTCGAACAGCACGACGAAGTTGCTCATCTCGATGACGACGCTGTTGTGCGAGCCGCCGCTGACGAACCACACGCCGTCGGCCGCCTTGTCGAGCTTGACGTCGTTGGGCGCGGCGGCGATCTGCGCCGGCGCGGCGACGCGGCCGGCGTTGACCTTGACGTCGGCGATCGTCAGCTCGAGCACCGGCCAGCCGCCGGCGCTCTGGGTGATGCGGGTCGGAAACTTGGCACCGCCGAAGTCCTTGTACTCGCTGTAGGTCGTGACCACCGCCATGTCGCCGAGCACCGCGTTATCCATCCACGACTCGACCCGGCTGACCATGTTCTGACCGTCGACGGTCGCCTTGGCCTTGAACTTGCCGGCGCGCTCGACCCAGAAGTTCGGGCCGTCCATCATCTTCTTGTCGGCCATCGCGGCCTGCACGATGCCGTGCGGCGAGATCCACAGATCATGCTGCAACGGCACGGCCGCCGCCTGGACGGTGTCGGGCACCGGATAGTTGATGATCCACGCCTTGTCGCCGGCGACGCCGCCGGCACGGCGGAACTCGCCGCGTTGCGGCACCGCGGTGCCACCCAGCTGATCGGCGCGCACCACCGTGGTGTCGTAGCCCAAGGCGCCGTTGGCGTAGTCGTCGGTGCGGCCGTAGCGCACCAGGTTCATGCGCGGCCACGGCATGCCGGCCTTGTAGGCTTGGCCGATGCCGTAGGTCAGGCCGCTGCCGGAGATCTCCAGCGACTGGGGCGTGCCCATGGCCTTGGCGACGGCTTGCAGGTCGGCGCGTGCCGCGGGCGCGGCAAACAGCGCCGCGGCGAACCCCGCCGCAACGGTTACGTGAAGCTTCCGCATTGAAATATCTCCCCTATTTGGCGCGAAGTGGCGCATGACCCCGCCGGTCGTGCCGCGGGTTGCCACGCGAAAACGACGAAGGGCGGTGGGTTAGTCCACCCGAGCCCGCGGATGGTAGCGCTCGCGGGAGCAATTTGACCATGCGGGGCGTTGGGTTAGACTCGGGGGGCGACAGAGCGCTGGTTCGGGAGAATGAGGCATGGCGGTTCGTGTGCGGCGGCTGCATCCGGTGTTCGTCGGCGAGGTCACCGGCGTCGATCTCGGCCAGCCGGTCGACGCCGCGACGTTCGCGGCGATCGAGGCGGCGATCCATCGCCACGGCGTGCTGGTGTTCCCCGATCAGCGCATCACCGACGCGCAGCAGCTCGCGT
>JACQAI010000234.1 GCA_016195115.1 Pseudomonadota bacterium | reverse complement strand
TTCATGCAGAGCCGGGTATCGGAGCTGTTCGGGGTCGACATTCATCCCGCCGCGCGCATCGGCCGCGGCATCATGATCGATCACGCGACCGGCATCGTGATCGGCGAGACCGCGGTGGTCGAGGATGACGTCTCGATGCTGCACGGCGTGACCCTGGGTGGCACCGGCAAGGACCAGGGCGATCGGCATCCCAAGATCCGGCGCGGCGTCTTGATCGCGGCGGGCGCCAAGATCCTCGGCAACATCGTGGTCGGCGAGTACTCGCGGGTCGGCGCCGGCTCGGTCGTGCTGCAGCCGGTGCCGCCCGGCTGCACGGTGGCGGGTGTGCCGGCGCGCGTGATCGGCTGCGCCGGCTCCGAGCGGCCGTCGCAAGACATGATCCAGGTGATCGAGGACTTCGAGCCCGACTTCCAGATCTAGGGCTCGCGGGGGCTGCGCGTCAGCGCGCCGCCGCCGCTGCTGCCGCGGCTTCGGCGCGCCGGGTCGCGCGGTCGCGCACCTTGATGCGGCGGTCCTCGTTGAAGTCCAGCACCGCGACCTCCTTGACGATGCCGATCTCCATCGGCGTGTCGCGGCCGCGGATCATGATCGTCGTGCGCGGCAGCGCGTCGAGTGCCAACGCGGCGTGGTGCGCGGTTTCGGCCGAGATCACCAGCTCGCAGGCGTGCTCCTTGGTCAGGCTCTCGAGCCGGCTCGCGGTGTTGACGACGTCGCCGATCGCGGTCAGCTGGGTCGCCTCGCCGTAGCCCATGTCGCCGACGATGACGGCGCCGGTGTGGATGCCGATGCCGAGGCGCAGCGGCTGGCTGAGCTCGCTCGCCATGTCGCGGTTGAGCTGCGCCAGGCGCTCGTGCATGCGCTTGGCCGCGGTCAGCGCGCCGATGGCGCCCCACTTCGGGCCGTCGCGCAGGCCGAACAGCGCCATTACGCCGTCGCCGATGAACTTGTCGAGATGGCCGCCGGTGTCCTCGATCGCGCGGCCCATCTCGGCGAAATAGCGGTTGAGCAGGAACACGGTGTCGAACGGCAGGCGGTGCTCGCACAGGCTGGTGAAGCCGCGCAGGTCGGCGAACAGCACGGCGATCTCGGCCTCGCGGCCGCTGTGGTAGTCGTCGGCGCGCATCGCGCGGCCGGCGGTGAATGTCGGGGGAACCAGCGGCGTCAGCTCGAGGTCGCGGCTCGGCCGGATCTGGCAGGCCAGCCGGACGTTGGTCGAGGCGCCGACGCGCTTGAGCACGCGCGCCTCCTCGGCGGTGGGCTCGGGGAGATGCTCGCCGCCGAGGCTGATGCGCACGCGGCAGGTGCTGCAGCGGCCGCGGCCGCCGCACACCGAGGCGTGCGGGATGCCGGCGCAGCGGCTGGCCTCGAGCACGGTCATGCCGGGCGCGAACGTGACCAGACGGCCGCCCGGATAGTTGAGCCGCACCAGGCCGCGCCGGCGCTCCAGCAGTTGGCGGCCGAGCCGTGCCGCCAAGGTCAGCGCGAGCAGCGCCGCCAGGGCTACCCACAAATTGTCGCGCAGCGCGATCAGTCGCCCGAAGCCCTCGGCGTCGGGCAGGTTCATGGTGCGGATCGCGCGCTCGAACCACGCCGGGTCGGCGGCGAGGAACTGGACCTCGCGCAGGCCGCCGTAGAAGCCGACCAGCGCCAGCACCGGAGTCAGCACGGCGAGCGCCAGCGCAATCGGCTGGCCGGTTCGGTACCACGGCTTGAGGCGCAGCCAGTAGTTGAGGCCGATGCAGCCGTGGATCCAGGCGGTCACCAGGAACACGGCCTGGATGACGCCGCGCCACGGCAGGGTCGCGTAGGTGAACAGCACATAGATGTAGTCGGCGTGGACGCCGTAGAGCTCCTGCGCGACGCGCGTGCCGATCACGTGATCGACCATCACCGGCGGGATCGCCAGACCGAACAGCAGCTGCGCCGCCTCCCATGGCGGCATGCGGAGCTGACGCCGGCGATAGATCGACCACAGCGCCAGCGACACGTGGATCAGCGCCGCGAGGAACAGCAGCGCGGTCATCGGCGGCCACTGCCAGATCGTGACGAACCAGTACTGGACCGCCAGCATGGCGCTGAGCGACAGCCCGCCCATGGCATGGTTCAGGAGGTGGCTCAGCACGTAGCTGAACAGCACCAGGCCGGTCGCCAGCCTGAGGCGATGCACCAGCGCGACGACGTTGAACGTCGCGGCGCGGTCCGGGGATCTTGCGTCCATCGGTCGCGTCCTCGGCGCGCCGGGTTCGGGCTATGGCTTGGCCGCTCTTGACGTCCGACGGAAGTTGGACAGGATCGTCCGCGCGGCCGACCGGGCCGCGCTCGCGCTCCCTTGCCATTCGACCTTGCAACCCATCGAATCCATACTAAATGCGGGCCGGCCGCAGCGGCAACAGCCGCCTGAGCGCACCGGCCTCGCCAGGCACGAGAACAGGTTGGGATAGACGTCCATGGCGGCAATGATTGCGATCCGCAATCTAACCAAGCGCTTCGGCGCGATCACCGCGGTCGACGACGTGTCGTTCGCGGTCGGGCAGGGCGAGGTCCTGGGCTTCCTCGGGCCGAACGGCGCCGGCAAGTCGACCACCATGAAGATGCTCGCCGGCTTCCTGGCGCCGACCGCCGGCACGGCGGCGGTGTGCGGCTTCGACGTCCAGCAGCAGCCGATCCAGGCCAAGTCGCAGTTGGGCTATCTGCCCGAGGGCGCGCCGGCCTATCCCGACATGACGCCGCGCGGCTTCCTGGCCTTCGTCGCGGCGGTGCGCGGTTTCGACGGCGCCGAGCGCGCCAAGCGCATCGCCAGCGCGGTCGAGCGCGCCAACCTGCAGGACGTCCTCGAGCAGCCGATCGACACCTTGTCGAAGGGCTTCAAGCGCCGCGTCGGCCTGGCCCAGGCGCTGATCCACGACCCCAAGGTGCTGGTGCTCGACGAGCCGACCGACGGCCTCGACCCCAATCAGAAATACGAGGTGCGGCGTCTGATCGAGGCGATGGCGGCCGACAAGGCGATCGTGGTGTCGACCCACATCCTCGAAGAGGTCGAGGCGGCGTGCACGCGCGTCATCATCATCGCCGGCGGCAAGGTCGTCGCCGACGGCACGCCGAGCGCCTTGGCGGCGCGCGACCCGATCCACAACGCCGTGCTGGTGCGGCTCGATCCGGCGTCGGCGCCCGCGGCGAGCCGGAAATTCGGCATGCTTGCGGGGGTCAAGTCGATCGAGGAGATTGAGGGCGGCGCCGGCCTGCTGATCCGTCCGGCCGACGGCCGGCCGCTGATCACCGAGATCGGCGCGCTGGCGCGCACCGAGCCGTGGCGCGTCTCGGAGCTGCGCGTCGAGCAGGGCCGGCTCGAGACGGTGTTCCGCCACATCACCGGCGGGCTCAAGTCCGCCGCGCCCGCGGCGACCGCGTAGGGAACCGGCCATGCGCGCGATCTCGATCATCTTCCGCCGCGAGCTCGCGGCCTACTTCGCGACCCCGCTCGCCTACGTCTTCATCGTCGTATTCCTGGTGCTGGCGGGCTCGCTGACCTTCTTCCTCGGCAGTTTCTTCGACCGCGGCCAAGCCGACCTGCAGCCGTTCTTCACCTTCCATCCCTGGCTCTATCTGTTCCTGATCCCGGCAATCGCGATGCGGCTGTGGGCCGAGGAGCGCAAGACCGGCACCATCGAGCTGTTCCTCACCCTGCCGGTGACGACGACGCAGGCGGTGTTGGGAAAATTCCTCGCCGCCTGGGTGTTCTGCGGCATCGCGCTGGCGCTGACCTTTCCGCTGTGGTTCACCGTCAACGTGCTGGGCAGCCCCGACAACGGCGTCATCCTGGCGAGCTATCTCGGCAGCTGGCTGATGGCGGGCGCGTTCCTGGCGATCGGCGCCGCGGTGTCGGCGCTGACCAAGAACCAGGTGATCGCCTTCGTGGTCGCCGCGGTGGTGTGCTTCGTGCTGACCGTGTCGGGCTCGAGCGTGGTGCTCGGCTTCTTCACCGGCTGGGCGCCGCAGACCGTGGTCGACACGGTGGCGTCATTCTCATTCATCAGTCATTTCACCTCGGTGATGCGCGGCGTGATCGACGTCAAGGACATGGTCTACTTCCTGTCGCTGATCGTGTTCTTCCTGTTCGCCAATGCCGTGGTCGTCGAGCTCAAGAAGGCGGATTAGGGTTCGCGTCATGGGTCGTTGGTTCGAGGATCGTCGCAAGCTCGCCGTCGTCGGGGTCGTGCTCGGCTTGATTCTGCTGATCGCCGGCAATGTGCTGGTCACGGCGCTGTTCCCGGCCGGCCGGCTCGACCTGACGCGCGATCGCCTCTACACGCTGTCGTCCGGCACGCGCCAGGTGCTGCGTCAGATCGATGAGCCGGTGACCTTGCGTTTCTTCCTGTCGGAGCGGCTGGTGCGCGAGGTTCCGGCCTACGGCGCCTATGCGACCCGCGTGCGCGACCTGCTGCGCGAGTACATCGGCGCCAGCGGCGGCAAGCTGCGCGTCCAGACCTTCGATCCCGAGCCGTTCTCCGACGTCGAGGATCGCGCGGTCGCGCTCGGCCTGCAGGGCGTGCCGGTCGACCAGGGCGGCGAGCAGGTCTATTTCGGGCTCGCCGGCGCCAACACGACCGACGACGAGGAGGTCATCGCGTTCTTCCAGCCCGAGCGTGAACCGTTCCTCGAATACGACCTGACCCGCCTGGTCGGCCTGATCACCACGTTGCCGAGGGAAGGCGACATGATGATGGCGCAGATGCAGGGCGGCATGCCGTCGGCGTGGGCGGTGCTCGACCAGATGCGCCAGTTCTTCAGCGTGCGCACGCTGGGCACCGACCTCGAGGAGGTCCCGGCCGACATCGACGTCCTGATGCTGGCGCATCCGGCGGGCCTCAGCGACAAGACCAAGTTCGCGATTGACCAGTACGTGCTCAAGGGCGGCAAAGCCCTGGTGTTCGTCGATCCCCATTCGGAAACCACGGCGTTCCGCACCCAGGCGATGATGATGCGCGGCATGCCGCCGACCGGCGGCGCCAGCCCGGCCTCGGATCTCGAGCCGCTGTTCGCCAAGTGGGGCATCAAGATGGACCCCCAATCGGTGATCGCCGACCGGCGGCTAGCGCGGCGCGTCAACGCCGGCGGCAGCTCGCGCATGCAGGCCGCCGACTATCTGGCTTGGATCAGCGTGCCGGCCGAAAGCACCAACCGCACCGATCCGGTGACCGCCGACGTGCAGCGGCTCAATCTCGCGACGGTCGGTATCCTCGAGCCGGTTGCCGATGCCAAGACCAAGCTCGAGCCGCTGGTCAGCTCGTCGGTTCAGTCGATGCATCTGGCGGTGTCGAAGGTCGCCACCATGGGACCGCCCGACATCCTCGGCATCCTGCGCGGCTTCAAGACCGAGGGCAAAGCACTGACGATCGCCGCGCGGGTCAGCGGCCCGGCCGAGACCGCGTATCCCGACGGCCCGCCGGCGCCGGCGGTCGAGGTCAAGCCGGCCGAGCGCGCGCCCGCGCAAGCCGCCGCGCCCGCGGCGCCGGCTGCCGGCGGCGCACAGGCCGCCGAGCCGGCCAAGAAGGAGATCGTCAAGCAAGGCGACATCAACGTCATCGTGGTCGCCGATAGCGATATGCTCGACGATCGCTTCTGGGTGCAGACCCAACAGTTCTTCGGCCAGAAGGTTGCGATCCCATCGGCCAACAACGCCGACTTCGTGGTCAACGCGCTCGACAACCTGACCGGCAGCAACGCGCTGATCAGCCTGCGCTCGCGCGGCATCTCGGACCGCCCGTTCACGCTCGTGCGCGCGCTCCAGCAGGACGCCGAGAGCCAGTTCCGCGCCAAGGAGCAGGAGCTGCAGGATCGGGTCAAGGAAACCGAGAAGAAGCTCGCCGACCTGCGCGGCGCCGGCAAGGAGGCCGGCGGCGGCCAGGCGATCCTGACGCCCGAGCAGGCGCGCGAGATCGACAATTTCCGCGGCCAGCTGATCCAGACGCGCGGCGAGCTGCGCGACGTCCAGCGCGCGCTGCGCCGCGACATCGACCGGCTGCAGTCGACCATCCGCTTCGTCAACATCGGACTGATCCCGCTGCTGGTCGCGATCGCGGCGGTCGTGGTCGGCATCCTGCGGGTGCGGCGCCGGCGCCATGCCAGCCGCGTCTCGCATCTCGCCGAGGCGCGCGCCGGCTGAGGATTTGAGGAGACAACGAAGATGCGGCCAATCACCGTCGCTGTGCTCGGCGTCGTCACCGTGGTCGCGGTCGGTGCGACCGCCGCCGTGGTCGCCGAGCGCCAGCCCGCGACCACGCTGGCCAAGGGCCAACGGCTGTTCAGCGGGCTCGAAACCACGCTCGCCGGTGCGCAGGTGATCGAGATCGCCAAGGCCGACGCCAAGTTCACGATCGTGCGGCGCGGCGACGCCTGGGTCGTACCGGACAAGTCGGACTACCCGGCGCGCGTCGACATGGTGCGCAAGACGCTGGTCGGCCTGGCCGAGCTCGAGACCGTCGACACCAAGACGCGCAATCCCGAGCTCTACTCGCGGCTCAACCTGCAGGATCCCTCGGCCGAGGGCAGCAAGGCGGTGCAGATCACGGTCAAAGACGGCCAGGACGCGGTGCTCGCCGGGCTGCTGATCGGCAAGAAGCGCACCGCACCGGTCGGCGCTTCGGGCACGCCAGACATGATCTACGTACGCAAGGCCGGTGACGCCCAGACCTGGCTCGCCCAAGGCCAGATCGAAGTGCGCGACAGCGCGCTCGATTGGGCGCTGCGCGACATCGTCGATCTCGCCGGCGACAAGGTCGAGGCCGTCGAGCTCGCGCAGTCCGGCGCCAAGAATTTCTCGGTGTTCCGGGAAAAAACCGACGACAAGGATTTCAAGCTCCGCGACATGCCGGCGAACAAGACGGTCAAGTCGCAGTGGGACGTCAACGCCATCGCGAGCGTGCTCGAGGCGCTGACCTTCGACGACGTCGCCAAGGACGGCTCGCTCGCGCTCGGCGTGCCCAAAGGCAGCGACCGCTTCCGCACCAAGGACGGGCTGACCGTCACGGTCACGTTGCTGGCCAAGGACAGCGAGACCTGGATCAAGGTCGAGGCCGCCGGCGAGGGCGACGCCGCGGCGCAGGCCAAGGAGATCAGCCAGCGCACCCAGGGCTGGCTCTATCGGATCCCCGACTACAAGCGCGACAAGCTGCTCGCCAAGATCGACGATCTGCTGCAGGACCCGCCCAAGCCGGAGGCGAGCAAGCCCAAGGGCTGAGCGTACCCGCGCGTTGGCCGTGGATCCGCTCGAGTCGCCGTGCATCGGCGTATGCACGATTGCCGCCGACACCGGTCTGTGCTGCGGCTGCCTGCGCACCATCGACGAGATCGCGCGCTGGCGCGCTATGGATCGCGGCGAACGCACGCGCGTGCTGGCCGCATGTGCCGTGCGCCAACCCCGTGCCGATTAGCTCAAATTGCCGGCGCCCGACTATGGACGCCGCGTCGAGCGGTCGGGCATAGTCTCGGCCCCATCGCAGGCCCTTTGACCTTCTCCGAGGAGACGTCGCCGTGTCGTTGAACGCGCTCGAGCGCCAGACCTTCAAGGCGGGAACGCCGATCATCAAGCAGGGCGACGCCGCCCACGCCGCCTTCGTGGTCGACTCGGGCAAGGTCGAGATCTGGGTCGAACGCCGCGGCGCCAAACAGGTGCTCACCGAGGTCACGACCGGCGGCATCTTCGGCGAGATGGCGCTGATCGATGCCAAGCCGCGCAGCGCCAACGCCACCGCGGTCGCCGACACGGTGTGCATCGTCGTGCCCGAGAAGCTCTTCAAGGAAAAGGTCGAGACCCTCGATCCGTTGATCAAGGCGCTGCTGCGCGTGCTGGTGCGCAACGTGCGCGCCGCCGACGCGCGCGCCGGCTGAGCGCCGCGCCGCGGTCGTTGGTCGCCGTGCGACGGCATCGGGATCGATCCGGCGG
>JACQAI010000233.1 GCA_016195115.1 Pseudomonadota bacterium | reverse complement strand
GGATAGCCGGTGGTCTGGAAGTAGGCGTCGAGCGAGCCGTCCTTGAGCTTCTCGGCGCACTGCTGTTGCTTGAGGTACTCGGGCTTGATGTCGCGCTCGCTGAGGCCGTAGGCCGCCAGGATGGTGCGGGCGTTGACCAGGGTACCGGAGCCCGGCTCGTCGAGCGACACGCGCTTGCCCTTGAGATCGGCGATCGACTTGGCGCCGAGGCCTTTCTTGACCACGATGTGGACCGACTCGGGATAGAGGTTGGCGATGACGCGCAGCTCCGCGACCTTGGGCTTGCCGTCGTAGAGCCCGGTGCCGGTGAAGGCCCAGAAGTTGATGTCCGCCTGGCTGAAGCCCGACTCCATCGAGCCGCCGACGATGCCGTTGACGTTGGCGACCGAGCCGTTGGTCGCGACCGCGCTGGCGTTGAGCGTCGGGGTCGAGATCGCGTTGGCGATCAGGCCACCGACGGGATAGTAGGTGCCGCCGGTGCCGCCAGTGCCGATGCGGAAGAAATTGGTCTGGGCGCGCGCCGGACTGATACCCGCGGCCAGCGCCCCGAGAAGTCCGGCATAGCGCAACGCTGCGCGCCGCGAAATCGTCACTGACATGGCATTCCCCCGCTGCTGGCCGATCGAGCGCGGCAGAGTAGGGCAGCCGCGCGAGGCCCGTCTACGGGCGCGCGCTCAGCGCAGCAGCCTGCGCGCGCCGTCGATCTGCTCCTTGTACGACTTGAGCAGGCGGGCCTCGGGGGGTGGCGCGCAGTTCGTGTAGCCGACGCCGAGCTCGCGCAGCTGGGCGACCGTGCGCGGGAATGCCGGGTGGTTGGTCGGCAACGCGAGCTTGGCGCGGTTGCCCGCCTTGCGGATCGCCTGGCTCACCCGCTCGATCGCGGCGCCGAGCTTCGGATGATCGGACGAGCCGGCGACGCCGAGCGCGCGCGACATGTCGGACGGCCCGACCGCGATGATGTCGATGCCGTCGGTCGCCGCGATGGCGTCGATCTCGTCGAGGGCGCGCAGGTCCTCGATCATCACCGCCAGCGAGATCTCGCGGTTGGAGCTGGCGAGGTGCTCGGCGAGCGGCACCGTGCCGAAGCGCGCGGCGCGGCTCGGCCCCGCCATGCCGCGCTCGCCCTCCGGCGGGTAGCGCACTGCCTTGACGGCCTCGCGCGCGTCGCGCAGGTCGAAGCTGGTGTGCTCCATGTCGATGAACACGGCATCGAAGCCGGCGAGCCCGATGATCTCGACGATCTGCGGATCGGCGATGCCGCCCGAATAGGTGCCGAGCGCGATGCCGCCGTCGCGCATGATGCGCTTGACGCGGTTCTCCTGCATGGGTGGTCCTCCCTGTTCAACCCGCTTTCCCGTCATCCCCGCGCAAGCGGGGATCCAGGAGTCGCAATCGCGGTGGTCCGTCACTTGCCCCTGGATCCCCGCTTTCGCGGGGATGACGGCCTTAGAAGGCGGTCAGTTGGGGTTCTTGCAGGAGAAATTCGCGGCGTCGTCCGGGCTGCCGGTGCCGGCGTGGACGGCGACCTGGGGGAAAGGACAGAGCGGGCGCGAGCGTGCGACCTTGCCGTCCTCGACGCGCCAGGCCTTGAGGCTGTTGGGCGCGCTGCCGTTCTCGACCCAGTTGACGATCGCGCTCATGGCGTCGAAGCGGTCGGTCGCGACGCCGCCGCGGCAATGCGCCATGCCGGGCACCATGAAGAGCCGGAAGAAGTCGCGGCCGTCGGCGCCGCTCGCCGCCTGCGCCTTCTCGTAGTAGTCGATGCTCATGTAGGGCGTCAGCGCGGTGTCGGCCCAGCCGTGATACATCAGGAGCTTGCCGCCGCGGCCGCGGAACGCGCGGAGGTCGGGGTCGGTGGCGTCGAGCAGCGCGCGCATCTCGCCCATGCGCGCGGGATCCTTGTCGAAGTCGAGCTTGCGGATGTCGAAGTTGGGATCGGGCCGGCCGAACGCCAGGTACTTCATGAAGGTCTCGCCGTAGGCGACCTGGCGCGACTTCTGGCCGTCGCGGCCGATGAACCACTCGTCCCACGCCGTGGTCGGCGCGCCCGCGCCGGTGAACGGCGTGCCGACGACCTCGTCGCCGACCGCGTAGCCGAAGAAGTAGGGTTTGCCCTGCACGACCATGGGGCTGTGGACGTGCTGGATCGCGGCGGCCTGCTTTGGGGTCAGGCAGCCGTCGCCGTCGTCGCTGCCGGCGCACTGCGGCACGTCCTTGGCGGCATCGAAACCGCAGCGCCGCGGATCGTCGATCAGCCCGTCCTTGAGGCCGTCGATGGCGTCGCACTTGGCGTAGACCGCGCCCGCCACGGTCTTGAGCTTGGCCACCGTCAGGCCGCTGTCGGCGACCGCGAGGCCGTTCCACACCGCGGCGGTCAGCGAGTCGACGAAGTTGAGCACCGGCGCGCCGTCGACGATGCCGTCGAAGTCGCCCGGGAAACGCTGCGCCGCCATCAGGCCCTGGCGGCCGCCGGTCGAGCAGCCGTCCCAATAGGAATAGGCGACCGGGCGGTCGTAGTAGCGCGTCGCGACCTGCTTGGCGGTGACCGCCGTCAGATGCACCGCCCGAAACGCATAGTCGATGGTCTTCTGCACGCTGACGGCAAAGGTCGCCAGCGGCTCGCGTTGGGCGTCGTGGCCGGTGTTGGTCGAGGCGGTCAGGAAGCCGGCCTTGAGCGCGGCGGCGCGGATCGCCGGCCGGCGCAGGAACTCGGGGTGCTCGCCAGCGTAGCCGCCGTTGCCGAACATGTAGAAGCGCCGGTTCCACTGGCTTGGCAAATTGATTTCAAAACCGATCTCGGGCGCGATCACGCCGCTCACCCGGCAGTGCTCGGGCACGCCGTCGGCCGCCGCCACGACGACCGCGCGCGTGACCGTCAGCTCGCCGCCGCTCATGGCGCGCAGCGCGCCGCAATCGAGCTGCGGCCGCGTCGTCGCGCGCGTGTAGGCGATCGGCGACTGCGCCGCCTCGCTGAAATTGGCGAAGTTCTGCGCCGGCGCGGCGATCGGCGCGGCCAGCACCAGGGTTCCGAGCAATGGCGCGATCAACCGGCGGTGCATGCTGCCCTCCCCGCACAACCGCCCGACATTATAGGGGGTCGGACCGGCGCGGCGAAGCCGCCCCCGGCTCAGGAGGCGGCCGGCACCGCGGCGGGTTGGGCGGCCGCCGGTGCGCGGGGCGGCGCGACCGTCACGCGGTTGCGCCCGCCCTGCTTGGAGGCGTAGAGCGCCTCGTCGGCCGACTTGAGCAGAACCTCGATGGTGTCGGTGCGCGCCGCCAGCGTCACCAGGCCGATGCTGACGGTGAACTTGAGCACGGTGCCGCTGGCGGGGACCTCCAGCGCGGCGAGCGCCGCGCGCAGCCGCTCGGCCACCAGCTTCGCCCCGTCGACCGGGGTCTCCGGCAACGCGACGGCGAATTCTTCGCCGCCGAGCCGACCGAACAGGTCGACGTCGCGCAGCTCCTTGCGGCAGGCCGCCGCCAGCGCCCGCAGCACGGCATCGCCGGCGTCGTGGCCGTGGACGTCGTTGACCTTCTTGAAGTGGTCGGCGTCGATCATCAAGACCGACATCGGCCGGCCGTAGCGGCGCGCGATCGCCAGCTCGGACTCGGCGAAGTGCATGAACGCCCGTCGATTGAAGGCGCCGGTGAGGCCGTCGATGGTCGCGAGCTCGCGCAGGCGGCGCGCCAGCGGCGTGATCTGCGTGCGCAGGCAGAGCGTGCCCGCGGCGACGAACAGCAGCAGGATCGGGAAAACGAACTCGAGCTCGCGGCGGATCGGGGCGTAGAGCTCGACGACGTCGATCCGGAGCACCAAGCCGAGCCCGAACGTGCCGACCGGCCCATAGGCGGCCGCGACGAGCTGGCCGCGATAGTCGCGATACTTGTCGTGTCCCTGCCGCCCTTCCAGCGCGTGCGTCATGGCGATCGAGGTGTAGAGGGTCGATGCCGCCGACGTCGCGACCGCCGCCGGGAAGCAGTGGTTGGCATCCGGGGGCAGCGCGCACATGCGCGTGTCGGCGGTGGCGCCGAGATGGGCGACGTTGTGATACGCGGTGGTCAGCGACGACAGGTAGCGTTCGGTGACGACGCTGCCCACGGGGGTGCCGCCGAGCACCATTGGCAGCTGCTGAGTCAGGACGAAGCCGCGCTCGCCCCAGGCCAGCACCGCGCCGTTTCCGGTATTGAGCGAGACCACGACGTCGAGCGCTGTGCTGGCGTCGCCCGCCGCCGCCAGCGTGGTGCCGGCGCGATCCCGGTACGCGACGTACTTGTAGCCGAACGACCGCAGCACGGCGGCGGACTCCTCGAGCTGACGCCGCGCTTCCGGATCCGAGCCAGCATTGAATCGATCGACCCCGCGCGCCAGCACCGGCCGGTTCGCGACCATGGCGTTCGCCTGCATGGCGTCGCGGATCGAGTTGTCGAAGCTGCGACGGCGGTCGGCGATGTTGTCCTCGAGGCTGTCGACGAAGGCCGACTCGAGGCTGCGCTGGAGGATCGCGAAGCCGCTGAGCCCGGCGACCACGTCAGGATCTCGCCGGCCACGATGGTCAGGTGCCACTCCTCGCGCCGCATTCGGGTCCACTCCGAGGTCGGCGCGTGGAACCGCAGCCAGGTGCTGATGCCGAGCAGGATCAGGGCGGCGGCGGTCGGCACCGTCTCCGGCGCCGAATCCTGCCAGCCGTACAGCGCCTCGATGTCGAGCCAGTTGCTCAGCAGGTCGAGGATGCCGATCGCGATCAGCATGAAGACGAGCGCCTCGAGCGCGCCGATCCACGCCCGGGCGGTCGCGAACCGGAGCATCAGGAGGACGACGCCGCACACCGCGAAACCGAACGCGGTGATCGGCGACATGCGACCCGGCGTCTGGTTTTCGTCGCTGAGCCAGCGGTGCAGCGACGCCAGGTCGATGCCGAGATCGAGGTCGAATAGCGTCTCCGCGAACATGGCGCCCGCCACGGCGACCAGCAGGCCGGCGCTCGCGGTCGCCGCCGCCCGCGCCACGGCGCCGTCGTGCCCGGCGAGCAGCAGCCCGATACCCGAGAGGACGAGGCACAGCGCGCTTGCGAGCACGATCGCCGCGCCGCCGGCGCCGCCGCGTACGAGCACCGGGTCCTGCCACAGCCAGCCGCCGGCGACGGTCAATCCGGCGACGACGCCGGCCGTCGCGATGACGGCGATCGGGATCGGCGCATCGCCGCGCCACGCGCGGGTGCCATCGCTCAAGCGTCGGAGGTCCATCGGCGGCGCGTTCCCTCCCCTACGAGCCGCGGGGGCGTCGTTCCGGGACGCCTGCCGCTCGCGCAAGGGATTGGAGTTTATACTTAGATCTATGAGCTTAGCGGCACCTTAAGTTGGCGCGCCCCTGGCGGGCGCGCGGTTCAACCGAAGCCTCAATCAATTGTAAACCGGCTTCGTGCCCGGTGTCGGCGAATAGCCGAAGCTGCCGTGGGCGAGCACCTTGGCGCGGCCGCCGAACGCCGCGATCCGGGCGGTCTGGTCGGCGCGTGCCAGGGCGTCGGCGCGCTCGGGATCGACCACCCGGCGCAGCGCCGCCTCGCAGTCGGCGATGACGCCGCGGTAGCCGGGATCCGGGCCGAGATCGCGGCGCTCCTCGGGATCCTGGTCGAGGTCGAACAGCTGCGGCGGCAGGCCGACATAGTGGACGTACTTGAACGGCCCCTGGCGCACCAGGAAGGCGCCGGTGACCGCCCCGGCGGCGTGGTACTCCGACATCACGGTGCGGCGCGCCGCGGTGCCGCGCACGATGTCGAACAGGGAGGCGCCGGGCAGGTCGCGGTCGGCGGCGGCGACCGGCAGACCGGCGCCGTCGACGATGGTCGGGAAGGCGTCGACCAGCGACACCGGCGCACGGCACACCGTGCCGGCGGGCACGTCGGGCCCGGCCATGATCATCGGCACGCCGGCCGACTCCTCGTACATGGTCGATTTGCCCCACAGGCCGCGGGTGCCGAGATTGTCGCCGTGGTCGCTCGAGTAGAGCACGCGCGTGCGTTCGGCGAGCCCGGTCGCCGCCAGGGCCTCGACCAGCTTGCCGATGTTGTGGTCGAGGAAGCTCACCATGCCGAAATAGGCCGCGATGGCGCGCCGCCGCGAGGCCTGGTCGAACGCCTTGTCGTAGACCATGCACTCGCGGATCGCCGCGATGTAGGGGTGGTTCGGGCGCTCGTGCGCCGCGTACATCGCCGGCTCCGGGATCTTGTCCTCGTGATAGAGGTTGAACCACTCGGGCCGGGCGATCAGCGGGAAGTGCGGGCAGACCAGCGAGACGAACAAGACCCAGGGTTTCTGATTGGCGCCGCGCGCACGCGCCTTCAGCCAGTCGACCGCCGCCGCGGTGATCTTGTCGTCGTAGTCCTGGTAGCTCGAGTTGCCGCACTTGGCGTCCTTGGCCAGCCGCAGCGCGGCCTCGCGCACCGGCAGCGGATCGCGCAGCCAGCCGAGCGGATCGCCGATGCCGTCGACGATGTGCAGCGGCATGACCTCCTCGGTGAAGCCGTTGTCGTCGTCGGCGCTGCGGAAATGCAGCTTGCCGATTGAGGTCACGTCGTGACCCGCCTCTCTCAGACGATGCCCCCAGCTCGGCACGCTGCCGTCGTAGGCGATGCCGTTGTCCCAGAAGCGGATCTGGTGGACGTAGCGGCCGGTCGCCAGCGACGCGCGCGACGGCACGCAGATCGGCGAGTTGCAGTAGGCATCGGTGAAGCGCACGCCGCGCGCCGCCAGCCGATCGAGATGCGGCGTCTTGATCATCGGATGCCCGGCCGCGCCGAGCACCCGCGGATTGTGCTCGTCCGACAGGATGAAGAGCAGATTGGCAGGCTTTTGCACGATCCCTCCGGGCGTGGTTCCTCAAAGGTTATGCACAGATCGCGACACCACACAAACCGTCATCCTCGCGCTAGGCCCGAGGATGACGGTCTTTTTTGTGGGGACGGTGTCGCTACAACGCGGCACTATGGCGGTAAAGCGCGTGAATGAAGCGGGGAGGGGGCGATGGCGGGATTGACGCGGCGCGGCGTGATGGTGTCGGCGGGCGCGGTGGCGCTGACGGGTGCGATGAGCCGGCGGGCACGGGCGGCGGTGGCGCCGATCACCATCGTGGTCAACCAGTCGCCGTGGTTCGAGGGCTTCCGCAAGCTGATCGAGATCTACGAGAAGGAGACCGCCAACAAGGTCACGCTCGACGTCAACCCGTTCGCCGGCACGCTCGAGAAGCAGCGCAACTTGGTGCGCAGCAAGGACGGCGTGTTCGACCTGCTGCCGCTCAACGGCCTGTTCTTTCCCGAGTTCTACCACGGCGGCTTCATGCTGCCGCTGCATGAGCTCGACCCCGACTTCAAGCTCGACCCCAACATCCCGACCTTCGACGATACGGTGTTCTGGGACGAGAAGACCAAGACGACCAATCCCAAGACCGGCAAGCTGATGGGCGTGCCGATCAATCCCAACATCCCGCTGCTCTATTACCGCACCGATCTCTACGCCGCGGCCGGCTTGAAGCCGCCCGAGACCTGGGACGACCTGCTGGCCAACGCCAAGAAGCTCAACGAGCCGCCCAAGACCTACGGCATGGTGCAGCGCGGCGCGCGCGGCACCACCGACGTGTCGTACGACTGGTTCCCCTATCTCAACAGCTTCGGCGGCACCATGTTCGCCGATGAGAAGGCCGGCGACTTCACGGTCACGATCAACAGCCCGGCGGCCAAGGCGGCGCTCGACTTCTATCTCAGGCTCGCCAAGGAGGCCGGCCATCCCAACACCGGCGGCCAGGCCCAGGCTCAGGTGATCCAGAACATCGTCACCGGCAAGACCGCCAACGCCATCATGGTGATCGCGGCGTGGTCGCAGATGGACGACCCGACCAAGTCCGCGGTGGTCGGCAAGATCGGCTTCGCGGTGCCGCCGCACGCGCCCGGCTTCAAGCCGGCGCCGCCGCTCGGGCACTTCGTCGGCTGCATCCCGAAGAACGTGCCGCGCGAGCGCCAGCTCGCCGCGCTGGCCTTCCTCAAGTGGTTCCAGACGTTCGACGCGCAGACCAAGTACGCCCAGTCGGGCTCGCCACCCGTGCGCCTCGACGTGCTGCGCTCGGCGCTCGCCGACAAGCCCGAGGGCCGCTGGATGAAGCCGCTCGCCGACGGCCTGGTCTACGCGCGCCAGATGTGGACGGTGCCCGAGGGCGCGCAGATCGTCGGCGTGCTCGATTTGCGCCTCAACCAGGCCGTCACCGGCGACCTCGCCGCCGCCGCCGCGCTCAACAAGATGTCCGAGGAGATCCACGCCATCATGCAGAAGGCCGGCTACAAGACCGGCCGCCTGCCCGACCTGACGTGAGGTGACGGAGGCACCTCATCGCCGTTTCCCAGATCGTCATCCTCGCGCTAGGCGCGAGGATCCACGCCTTGGGAACTGCTGCGCGGCTTCAGGCGGATCTAGACCTCCTGGCCACGTCCGTCATGCGCCTCAGGCGTGTTGGATGCTCGCGCCTAGCGCGAGCATGACGGCTTGTTTTGTCATGACGGTCAGCCCTTGTGACTAGCAGCGAACCCCTTTGGCGCGTCGTCACGATCGCGCCGGCGCTCGCCGTGCTGGTCGGGCTGACCGTGGCGCCGCTCGTCATGCTGCTTGTCATGACGGTGTACGACATCCAGTGGGTCGAGGGCGTGTCGCGCTGGACCTATGTCGGCGCCAAGCACCTCGTCGACCTGCCGGCCGATGCGCTGTTCCGCGCCGGCATCGGGAACACCGCGGTGTTCGCGATCGCCGCGGTGGTCGGCGAGATGCTGCTCGGCTTCGGTCTGGCGCTGTTGGTCGGCCGCGCGGTGCGCGGCCGCGTCGTCTATCGCGCGCTCTTTGTGCTCCCCATCCTGGTGCCCGGCATCGTCATCGGCGCGATCTGGCAGCTGATGTACAACGCCGATTTCGGCGTCATCAACGACATCGCGGTCGTGCTCGGCCTGCCGCCGCAGGACTGGCTCGGCGACAAACGCTGGGCGCTGATCTCGGTCATCATGGTCGACGTCTGGCACTGGACGCCGTTCTGCTTCCTGCTGTTGCTCGCCGGGCTCGAGAGCCTGCCGCAGGACGTCTACGAGGCGAGCCGGGTCGACGGCGCCGGCGCGCTGGCGCAGCTGCGCTACGTCACCCTGCCGTTGATGGCGCCGACCATCCTCGTCACCCTGGTCTTCCGCCTGATCGTCGCCGTCAAGGTGTTCGACGAGGTGTATCTGCTGACGGCTGGTGGCCCCGGCACCGCGACCGAGGTGATCAGCTTCACGATCTATCGCCGTTTCTTCACCGAGGATCGCAGCGGCATCGCCTCGACCATGTCGGTCGTCACCCTGCTGGCGGTGTCGCTGCTCGTCATCCTGGCGCTCGCCGCGGCGCGGCGGCGCGGGTCCCAGCCATGAGCCTGCGCGAGAGTCTGGTTGGGCGCTCGCGCCTTCGGCTGCCGCGCCTGTCGACCGTCGCGACCCACGGCGCGCTGTGGACCGCCGGCGCGATCGTGCTGGTGCCGTTCCTGTGGGTGCTGACCGCGGCGTTCAAGACCCAGATCGCGCTGCTCTCGGGCGTCATCTGGTTCAATCCGGTGCTGCGCAACTTCAACGAGATCCTGTTCTCCAAGACCTCGGACTACATCCAGGATTTCCTCAACAGTCTCCTGGTCGCCTCGGCAAGCACCGTCATCGTGCTCGTGGTCGCGACCCTGGCGGCGTACTCGATCAGCCGGCTCGCCTGGCCGCGCTGGGTGATCCACGGCCTGTTGCTGTGGGCGGTGCTGTTCCACATGATTCCGCCGATCACCATGGTCGGCACGTGGTACGTGATGTTCCGCTCGGTCGGGCTCGACAACACCCACCTCGGCCTGATCCTGGCGCACATCGCCCTCAACCTGCCGATCGGCCTGTGGCTGCTGACCATCTTCGTGCGCGAGGTGCCGCGCGAGCTCGAGGAGGCGGCGTTCATCGACGGCGCCTCGACCCCGGTGGTGATCTGGCGCGTCGTCGTGCCGTTGATCCGCCCCGGCCTCGCCGCCGCCGGCATCCTGGTCTTCATCTTCAGCTGGAACGAGTTCGCGGTCGCCCTCAATTTGACCGCCAAGCAGACCGCCACGGTTCCCGTGGCGATCGCCAAGTACGCCCAGGAGTTCGAGATCCGCTACACCGAGATGGCCGCCAGCGCCGTGCTGTCGATCATCCCCGCCTTCATCCTCTTGCTGGTCGGCCAGCGCGCCATCGTCCGCGGCCTCACCGCCGGCGCCTTGAAATGACGGCGCGCAAGCGCCGTCATCCTCGCGCTTGGCGCGAGGATCCACGCCTTTGGTGCAGCCGGCACGAAGGAAGGCGTGGATGCTCGAGCCAAGCCCGAGCATGACGGTTAGTATTGTTGGCAAAGTCTTGTTGTCCTGAAGGAGCTCCCCCATGAAAGCCGTGTTCGTGCTGTTCGACTCGTTGAACCGCAAATCGCTCGAGCCCTACGGCGCCAAGACGGTGAAGACGCCGAATTTTTTGCGCTTGGCGCAGCGCACCGCCATGTTCGAGCACCACTATGTCGGCAGCCTGCCGTGCATGCCGGCGCGGCGCGACATGCAGACGGGGCGGCTGTCGTTCTTGCATCGCAGCTGGGGGCCCTTGGAGCCTTACGACAACTCGTTCCCCGAGCTGATGCGCGCGGCCGGGGTCTACAGCCACCTGATCACCGACCACTATCACTACTGGAACGACGGCGGCGCGACCTACCACAACCGCTACGACACCTACGAGTTCGTGCGCGGCCAGGAGCGCGACTGCTGGAAGGCGATGGTGCAGCCGCCGTGGGAGCGCCTGCGCGAGATGTACCACAAGCTGCAGTACAGCGAGGCGCGCAAGAACAAGTTCAGCCACTACATGATCAACCGCGAGTTCATCAAGGAGGAGGACGACTTCCCGTCGGTGCAGTGCTTCAAGTCCGGCTTCGATTTTTTGGACCGCAACCGAACGGCGGATAACTGGTTCCTGCAGATCGAGACCTTCGATCCCCACGAGCCGTTCTACTCGCCCAAGCGCTTCCGCGCCGACTACCCGACCAACTACGGCGGACCGATCCTCGACTGGCCGCCCTACGCGCGGGTCAACGAGGCGCCTGACGAGTGCGCCGAGCTGCGCGCCAACTACTGCGCCCTTGTCGCCTTGTGCGATGAACAAATGGGCCGGGTGATCGACTATTTCGATCGCCACGACATGTGGCGCGACACCGCGTTGATCGTCGGCACCGACCACGGCTTCCTGCTCGGCGAGCATGATTGGTGGGCGAAGAACCGCATGCCGGTCTACGAGGAGGTCGCGCACATCCCGCTGTTCGTCCATCACCCGGCGGTAGCGGGCGCGGCCGGCACGCGCCGCCAGGCGCTGAGCCAGACCACCGACCTGATGGCGACCTTCCTCGATCTCTACGGCATCGCGCGGCCCGACGAGGTCGAGGGCCTGTCGCTGCTGCCGGCGTTGGCGCGCGACCAGGCGCTGCGCGAGGCGGCGATCTTCGGCGTGTTCGGCAGCGCCTGCAATCTGACCGACGGGCGCTACAGTTATTTCCGCTATCCCGACGACGTGCTCGACCAGGAGCTCTACCAGTACACCCTGATGCCGACCCACATCGCGGCGCGCTTCACGCCCGAGGAGCTGAGCGCCGCCACCCTGGCGCCGGCCTTCCCGTTCACCAAGGGCGTGCCGCTCCTGAAGGTGCCGGCGACGCCGAAGTCGCCGATGTGGATGAACTACGGCCCCGGCGTGCTCCAGGACACCGACACCGTGCTCTACGACCTCGCCAGCGATCCCCTGCAGGCGACGCCGATCCACGATGCCGCCGTCGAAGCCCGCCTCGCCGCCGCAATGACCCGCCTGATGACCGCCAACCACGCCCCGCCCGAAGCCTTCCGCCGCCTCAAACTGGACGCGGCGTGATCGGACGTTTGTGCGCATTCATAGCGCTTCATCCAAACCGTCATGGCCGGCCTTGTGCCGGCCATCCACGTCGGGCCGGTGACGGACGCTCCGTTCAGTACTCGATGATGTCCTGGAGGCGCTCGTAGAGATCATCCCAGTCCGGGTTGTTGGTCAGGATCAGGTTCACCTTCCAGGCCCGCGACCAGCGCTTGATGCTGGTTTCGCGCTGGATGGCGCTTCGTATGTCGTCGTGGCGCTCGACGTACACTAGGCGCTTGAGGCTGTGTCGTTTGGTGAAGCCGTCGACCAACCCCTCACGGTGCTCCCAGGCTCGTCGCGCGATATCGCTCGTCACGCCCACGTAGAGGATGCCGTTCGGTCGGTTAGTCATGAAGTAGACCCAGCCACCCTTCATTCAGGCAGTGTGGTTGGAGCTTGGCGCGCGTGCAATTCGTACAACGCCGAACGTCCGTCGCTTTCCCGACGTGGATGGCCGGCACAAGGCCGGCCATGACGGTTTAGGAAGCGGCGCAATCGGTTCCTGTTGGCTCGACTGGCTGGCCGTGGCCGCAAACCTCGACGATACTTGGGCGAACACCGGGAGGACGAATCGCATGGCCGGCACCGACACCGTGGACACCACCGTCACGCTCGAGCTGATGCGCGCGATCTCGGCGGCGTTCAACAGCCGCGACGTCGAGCGCATCGTGGCGTGCTTCACCGACGACGCGACCTTCACCCTGGCGCGCGGGCCCGAGCCGGTCGGCCGCACGCTCGCCGGCAAGGCGGCGATCCGCCAGGCGCTGGTCGACCGCTTCAAGCAGATCCCCGACATGCGCTGGGAGCACAAGGAATACGTGCTGCTGGGCGACCGCGCGGTGTCGGTCTGGACGGTCAAGGGCACGGGCGCCGACGGCGAGGCGCTCGACTACCAGGGTTGCGACCTCTACCAGTTCCGCGCCGGCAAGATCTTCAAGAAGGACACGTATTGGAAGATCGTGGAACGCAAGGATCGGCTGTAGGTCCGGCTCTGAGCGCGGCAGCCGCAGGCGCGAGCGCCCTTAACCCGTGACCGACTCCGCGCCAGCCGGCGGTGCTGCACGGCCGCAGCCCAGCATCCTGATCGCGCTGGTCGTCGCGTTCGCGTTCTTCATGGAGAATCTCGACAGCTCGGTGCTGGCGACCGCGCTGCCCAAGATCGCCGAGGATTTCGGCGAGCCGCCGCTCCAATTGAGTCTGGCGATCACCAGCTATCTCGTGGCGCTCGCGGTCTTCATGCCGGTCAGCGGCTGGATCGCCGACCGCTTCGGCGCCTGCACCGTGTTCTGCACCGCGATGGCGATCTTCACGGTCGGCTCGGCGCTGAGCGGCCTCTCGACCGGGCTGCCGATGCTGGTTGCGACGCGCGTGCTGCAGGGCCTGGGCGGCGCCATGATGACGCCGGTCGGCCGCCTCATCCTGCTGCGCACCTTCCCGCGCGACCGCATCGTCACGGCGATGATGTACATGTCGTTCCCGGCGATGATCGGGCCGAGCATGGGGCCGGTGGTCGGCGGCTTCTTCGCGACCTACACGTCGTGGCGCTGGATCTTCTACATCAACATCCCGATCGGGCTGATCGGCATCGCGCTGGCGCGCCGCTACATCGCGGACACCCGCGAGGGCGTGGCGGCCGGCTTCGACTTCTTCGGCTTCGCGCTGTGCGCGCTCGGCCTGGCCTCGCTGCAGATCTCGCTGCAGGTGCTGGCGCGGCCGGTCGGCCATAGCGGCCTCGCGATCGGGCTGTTCGTCGCGGCGCTGGCGCTGATCGCGCTCTACGTCCGCCATGCCTATCGCACCGAGCATCCCGCGGTCGACCTGTCGGTGCTGCGCGTCCGCACCTTCCGGATCGCCGTGCTGAGCGGCAGCGTCTGCCGCATCGGGCTCAATGCCGCGCCGTTCCTGCTGCCGCCGCTGTTCCAGCTCGGCTTCGCCTGACGCCGATGCAGTCCGGCCCGCTTTTACCGAACGGAGTTGGGCACGCGGCCGGCGCGCGAGTGGATCCTCGGATTGGACGAGGAGGACCGCAAGATCGTTGGGAAGGACATCGCGACAGTCGAATTCGGGTGGCCGATCGGGATGCCGATCTCACGACCGGTCGGGAGCATAGGGCTTCGGAAGGTCAGGTCCACCATCCGCAAGGGCAGGGTCGAGGCGAGGGTGATTTTCGCAATCGACGGCAGCGCGATGATCCTCCTTCATGGCCACGACAAATAGCCGTCGCGGCAGGATCTGGATGTCGAGACCGCAGAGCAACGCTGGGCTGACTATCGCAAACGGAAGCAGGATCATGAAAAGCAAGCGCGTAAAAAACCCCGCGGGTGAGACCTTTGAGAGCCTGATGCAAGATCTCGGCATTCGGGACGAGGTCTATGAGACCGCGACCAAGCGCGTTCTGGCTTGGCAGCTCGAGCAGGTCCGAAAGGCGAATGGGCTGACCAAGCGCGCGATGGCAGAGGCGATGCGCACGAGTCGTTCACACCTCGATCGAGTCTTGGACCCGAACAACGTCGAGGTGTCGCTGGCGACCTTGGAGCGCGCGGCGCGCGCCCTCGGCAAGCGTCTCAAAGTCGAGCTCGTCGACGCTGCCTAGCGCAGGTGGCGTGGGTTCGGTCCGTGGCATCGCCGCGTGCGGCTCGACGCGCTGCTGCCCTGGAACTGGCAAGCGCGCCCTGCCACACTGCGGCATGAGCCCGACCAAGAGCAGCACGGCACCCGACAGCGACAACGAGATCGCGACCGTTCGCATCGAGCTGTTGCATACCCGCCCGCTGATCTGGCGCCAGGTCGAGGTGCCGACGTCGATCACGCTCGAGGTCCTGCACGACGTCGTTCAGATCGCCATGGGCTGGTTCGACAGCCACCTCTGGGAGTTCACGATCGGCAAGCGGCGATACGGCCTGTCGATGGACCAGGACTGGGGCACCGAGCCGCGTATCGAGGCCGACAAGGTTCGCCTGCGCGACGTGCTGAAACCGACAAAGACGATCATCGAGTACATCTACGATTTCGGCGACAGCTGGGAGCACCGCCTCACCGTGACGGACATCCGCGCCGGCGAGCCGGGAATCTCCTATCCGCGCTACGTCGCCGGCAAGTGGAGCGGACCGCCGGAGGACTGCGGCGGCATCCCCGGCTTCTACCAGATGCTCGACGTCATCGCCGATCCGGGCCATCCGGATCACGCCGAGATCAAAGAGTGGTCCGACGACTTCGATCCCAAGGTCGTCGACGAGGCATCGATCAAATCCGCCCTCGCCCACATCGCCGATCGGCGCAACACTGGCGGAAACCGTTCCAAGACGAAGAGCGCCGGACCGGCCAGCTGATCCACGCCGCTCGACCTACGCGGCCTTCACCGGACGGTTACACGGTGGGCTAAGCAGGGTTGCGGCATCACCCCCTCCCCCCTTGCGCCCCTTGCGGGGGAGGGAGGGGAGGGGGTGCGAATGAGATACCATACGGCATTGATAATCGAAATGCCATACAGTATATAATGGGTCTGTCCGTGTGGAGGCCCACCATGACCGACCCCCAGTCTTCGGCCACGCGCGACGCGCACGGCCGTTTCGTGCCCGGCTGCTCGGGCAATCCCGCCGGCAAGCAGCCCGGCTGCCTGAACTGGTCGACCCGGCTCAAGGGCGTGCTCAACGACGGCGACGCCGTGACCATCATGCGTAAGTTCGTCGAACGCGCGCTCGAGGGCAGCCCGGTCGACGGCAGCTTCCTGTTCGACCGGCTCGATCCCAGGCCGCGCGGCCGGCCGATCGAGATCAAGGTTCCGGAGGGCGCAAGTCTGCGGTCGCGGCGCGCGCCGAGATCAGGCCGACCGAGGCGGTCGAACTCGCCCGCGCGATCGAGGTCGAGCGCAAGGTCACGACCGCCGCCGAGGTTTCGGCCGTCAAGGCGCCGCCACTGTCGGCAGCAGTTGCTCGCTGGAGCGAGTCTCCCCCCGGAGGCCGAGCCATGTCATCTGCATTTGCAGGCGCGGCGCCGGTGCGCCGAGGCTCGCCGCACTGCGGCGATCCCGTTCGATCCCCTGTTTTTCCCCTGTTCGATCAGGGGCGGCCGCGGCCGAACCCTGTTTTCTCCCTGTTACTTCAGGCGCGCCGGGGCGCTGATCG
>JACQAI010000232.1 GCA_016195115.1 Pseudomonadota bacterium | reverse complement strand
GCTGGCGCAGGTCTCCCGAGTTGTCCACGGAGGGATTCGGAGCAGCTGTGCTATATTCCGCGTTGTATGAAGAGGCGAGGACCATGCAGCAAGACGACCTGCTGAAACGGATCACCGCGGACCCGAAGATTTTCGGCGGTAAGCCGATCATCCGGGGCATGCGGATCTCGGTTGAGATGATCCTGAGCCTGCTTGCCCAGGGGGAACCGAACGACGTCATCCTCGACGACTACCCTGACCTCGAGCCGGATGACATCCGCGCCTGTCTAGCCTATGCCCACGCCGTGATCGCGGAAGATAAGCTCGACGCGGTTCGGGTCGGCTGATTGCACTTTCTCATCGACCGCTGCGCTGGTCGGCGGACGCGGATCGCCTCCGCGCGCTCGGCCACGACGTCGCGGAAGCACGCGAGCGTGGTCCCGACCCTGGAGACGAGGTTCTGCTTCAGTGGGCGGCGGATGAGCGCCGCGTGCTGGTGACCATGGACAAGGATTTTGGCGCGCACATATTTCTGCGCGGCGCCAACCATGCCGGCCTGATCCGCCTGCCCGACGTGCCGGTTGCCCAGCGGCTGGCTCTGATCGAGCAGATTCTTGCGGATCACCCGACAGAGCAGCTAGAGCGAGCGATCGTCACGGTGCGCGGGAACCGCGTGCGCGTCTCGCGGCCGCCGCGCGCTGATCGCCCATAGGTTCTGCCGAACTCACCGCCCCTTGAACTTCGGCGGGCGCTTCTCGACGAAGGCGGCCATGCCTTCCTTCTGGTCCTCGGTCGCGAAGGTCGAGTGGAACAGCCGGCGCTCGAAGCGCACGCCTTCGGCCAAGGTCGTCTCGAAGGCGCGGTTGACTGACTCCTTGACCATCAGGGCGATCGGCCGCGACATGCCGGCGATCTTCTCGGCGACCTTGACGGCTTCGTCGATCAGCTCGGCCGCCGGCACGATGCGGCTGACCAGGCCGACGCGCTCGGCCTCGGCGGCGTCCATCATGCGGCCGGTCAGGCACATCTCCATGGTCTTGGCCTTGCCGATGAAGCGCGACAGGCGCTGGGTGCCGCCGGCGCCCGGCATCGTCCCGATGGTGATCTCGGGCTGGCCGAACTTGGCGGTGTCGGCCGCCAGGATGAAGTCGCACATCATCGCGAGCTCGCAGCCGCCGCCCAGCGCGAAGCCGGCGACCGCGGCGATCACCGGCTTGCGGCAGCGCGTCACGCGCTCCCAGTCCTTGGTGATGAAGTCCTGCAGATAAGCTTCGGTGAAGCGCTTGTTCTGCATCTCCTTGATGTCGGCACCGGCCGCGAAGGCGCGCTCGTTGCCGGTCAGCACGATGGCGCCGATCGCGTCGTCGTCCTCGTAGCCGTCGAGCGCCGCGCTCATCTCCCGGACCAACTGCGCCGACAGCGCGTTGAGGGCTTTGGGTCGATTGAGCGTAATGAGAGCGACCGGACCGCGCGTCTCGGTCAGGATGGTTTCATAGGCCATCGCGTTGTCCTCCGAACGTGGGCGTACGTGCCGTCTAGTGAACCGGCGAGAGCGTGAAGCGGACGGTCAGGAGCTGGGCGCGCTGGCCGAACTCGAGGCGCAGCATCTCGCCCTCGCGCCGGAACGCCGAGTCGCCGATGCGATCCCAGCCGAGCTCGGTGAGCGAGCGGGCATAGAAGTCCTGAACCGTGCGGCGCTCGAGCGGCCCTTGCGTGTTGACGATGACGATGCGGCCCTGCGGGCTGTCGAACACGAGGTCGTTGGTCTGGGTCGGCGCCAGGCCGGCCATCAGGGGCACGTCCTCGATGCCGGCGACGTAGCCGACCGCGGTCTGGGCGCGCGCGCCGGCGCTCGCGGCAGCGATCAGCGCAAACAGGGCGAGAGCGAGAACGATGGGGCGGCGCACGTCCACGAGTTAGCTCATCGCTGGCGCTTGGCGCAATAGAACGTCGAGCGGTTGGCCTGGACCAGACGGCGTACCTTGGCCTTGCAGTCGCAGCCCGGGCACGGCTCGCCTTCGCGGCCGTAGACCGCCCATTCGTGCTGGAAGTAGCCGAGCTCGCCCGACGGCTGGACGTGGTCGCGCAGGGTCGAGCCGCCGGCCGCGATCGCCTTCAGGAGCACCGACTTGATCGCCTTGACGAGGCGCTCGGCGCGGTCGCCCTGTACGGTCTGGGCGAGCCGGCGCGGCGAAATGCCGGCATGGAACAGCGCCTCGCAGGCGTAGATGTTGCCGACCCCGACCACCGTCTGCTGGTCGAGCAGCGCCGCCTTGATGGGCGTGCGGCGCCCGGCCAGCGCGGCCGCCAAGGTCGGCCCGTCGAAAGCGTCCTCGAGCGGCTCGGGCCCGAGATGCTGGAACAGCGCGTGCTCGGCGAGCCTGTCGCTGGCGCACAAGGTGACGAGACCGAAGCGACGCGCGTCGTTGAGCCGTAGATGCACGTCATCCTCGGTCTCGAACAAGACATGATCATGCGGTCCGATCGCGTTGGGCCGGCCCTGGGTCATCAGGATGCGGCCCGACATGCCGAGATGCACGATCATGGTCGTGCCGTCGTCGAGATCGACCAGGATGTACTTGGCGCGCCGGCGGATCGCCAGGACACGACGCCCGGTCGTGCGCTTGGCGAGATCGGTCGGCAACGGAATGCGCAGATCCTTGCGCCGCGCCTCGACCCGGCGCAGCACCCGCCCTTCGAGCTTGCCGCGCAGCCCGCGGCACACCGTCTCGACCTCGGGCAGCTCAGGCATGGCTTGCAATCCCTCCCCCGTGCGCAGCATGGGGGAGGGTAGGGAGGGGGCGCCGGTTCATCCACGCGCGCCGCGGTGTGTCGGTAAGGCCCGGCCCCCACCCTACCCTCCCCCACGCTACGCGCGGGGGAGGAATAATGAGCGGCATCATCATCCCCAGACTTTGCGCGAGAGCTCGACGACGAGGGCGAGCTTCTTCTTCTGATCGTCGTCGGTGACCGGATTGCCCGTGACCGCGCTGGCGAAGCCGCATTGCGGACTGACGCCCAAGCGCGCGACCGGCACGTGCTTGGCCGCTTCGTCGACCCGCTTGCGCAGATCGTCGAGCTTCTCGAGCACGGTGGTCTTGCTGCACACCAGCCCGAGCACGACGCCCTTGTCCTTGGGCACGAAGCGCAGCGGCGCGAAGTCGCCGGCGCGCGGCGAGTCGAACTCGAGCAGGAAATGGTCGACCTCGAGGCCGCCGAACACGCGCTCGGCAACCGGCTCGTAACCGCCCTCGGCCAGCCACTTGCCGCGGAAGTTGCCGCGGCACATGTGCACGCCGACCGTCATGTTCTTCGGCCGCTCGCGCACCGCGTCGTTGAGCGCGGTGACGTAGAACGAAATCAGCAGGTCGGGATCCTCGCCGCGCTGGCGCAGCGCGGCGCAGACGTTGGGGTCGCACATCATGGTCAGCGGCACCTCGTCGATCTGGACGTAGGTACAGCCCTGCTTGGCGAGCTCGGCGATCTCGGCGCGGAACACCCCGGCGAGATCGGCGAAGAAGCTGTTGAGATCGCGGTAGGCCAACGGATTGATGGCCTCGCGGCCGCGCCAGAAATGCAGGGTCGACGGCGACGGCATGGTGATCTTGACGGTCCGCTTGGTGATCTTGGCGAGGAACGCCAGCTCGTCGTGCGAGAAGCTGCGACTGTGGGCGAGGCGGCCGCTGACGTGAGGCGCGATGAACGCCTGTTTCTCGCCCTTGTCGTCGCGGAAGTCGAACAGCGACGGCCGCACGGTCAGGCCGTCGACCACGCCGACCAGATGGCTCCAGTAGGAGGCGCGGCGGAACTCGCCGTCGGTCACGACCTGGAAGCCGAGCTCCTCCTGGAGCGCCACCGCGTCGCGAATCGCCTGGTCGCGCACCGGGGTGAACTCGTGGGCCGGGATCGCGGCGGTCCGGAAGGCACGGAAGGTCTCGGTCAATTTCTTGGGGCGCAGCAGGCTGCCGATATGCTCGGCACGAAAACGCGGGACGGCCACGGAGTTCCTCGCTCGGCTGATGGGTGCACATCTTAACCGCCCCACCGTCGCCGCCCAAGCCGTCCCTCGCCGGGCGGGCGGGCTTTGAGTAAGGTCGGGCCATGATGGGGGACGACAACCGGTCGGAGGCGTGGTTCGGCTTCCAGCGCGTCGCCGCGGCCGACAAGGGCTCGCGGGTGCGCCAGGTCTTCGATTCGGTCGCCGAGCGCTACGACCTGATGAACGACCTGATGAGCGGCGGCGTCCACCGGCTGTGGAAGGCCGCGCTGGTCGACTGGCTGGCGCCGCGCGGCGCGCTGCGGCTGCTCGACATGGCTGGTGGCACCGGCGACGTCGCGCTGCGCGTCGCGGCGCAGGCCCCCCAAGCTGCCGTCGTGGTCGCCGACGCCAACGCGCGCATGCTGTCGGTCGGCCGCGACCGCGCGATCAACCGCGGCATCATTGCCGGGCTCGAATATCTGACTTGCGACGCCGAGGCGCTGCCCTTGCGCGCCCGCACCTTCGATGCCTACACGATCGCGTTCGGCCTGCGCAACGTCACAAGAATTGATGTCGCGCTGGGCGAGGCCCATCGCGTCCTGAAACCCGGCGGACGCTTCCTGTGCCTGGAGTTCAGCCGCGTCGTCGTGCCCGGGTTGGCGCAGCTCTACGATGCCTATTCGTTCCGCGTGCTGCCGGAGATCGGCGCGCGCGTCGCGCGCGACCGCGCTGCCTATCAATACCTGGTCGAGAGCATCCGGCGCTTTCCGCCGCAGGACGAGCTGGCGCGCCTGATGACCGACGCGGGATTCGCGCAGGTCAGCTACCGCAACCTGAGCGGCGGCATCGCCGCGATCCATTCGGGGTGGCGCGTCTAACCCCGCGCGACCATGCAGAACCTCCCGCGCAACATCGGCCGGCTGATCGCGATCGCGCGCGTGTTCGCGCGCTACGACGTGATCGCGCCGCTGATCGAGCTCGGGCTGGTGCCGCCGTGGCTCCGGCCGGCGCACTGGATCGCCGGGCGCAACCGCGAAGGGCTCCGCCCGGGCGAGCGGCTGAGCCGCGCGGCGCGCGAGCTCGGGCCGGCCTTCATCAAGATGGGCCAAGCGCTGGCGACCCGCGCCGACCTGGTCGGCGAGGAGATCGCCGCCGACCTGGCGCACCTCCAGGACCGCCTGCCGCCGGTGTCGGGCGCCGAGGCGCGCGGCGTCATCGAGACCGAGTTCGGCCAGCCGGTCGCGGCGCTGTTCACGGCGTTCGACGACGACGCGGTCGCCGCGGCGTCGATCGCCCAGGTGCACTTTGCCGTGACGACCGCGGGCAAGCCGGTCGCCGTCAAGGTGCTGCGGCCGGGCATCGAGAAGGTGTTCGCGCGCGATCTCGACCTGTTCACCTGGCTCGCCGATCTCGCCGAGCGCACGCAGCCCCGCCTCCGGCGGCTCAAGCCGCGCGAGGTCGTGGCGACGCTGGCGCGTACCATCACGTTCGAAATGGACCTCAGGCTCGAGGCCGCGGCGGCGGCCGAGCTGGCGCGCAACTTCGCCGACGATCCGGGCTTCCGCGTGCCGCGGGTCGACTGGCAGCTCACCGGCAAGCGCGTGCTGACGATCGAACGGGTCGACGGCATGCGGATCGACGATCGCGAGGCGCTGCTGGCCGCCGGGCGCGACGTCCGCGCGGTGCTGGTCAACGCCGCGTCGTCGTTCTTCAACCAGGTGTTCCGCGACGGCTTCTTCCACGCCGACATGCATCCCGGCAACCTGTTCGTGGCGCCCGACAATGCCATCGTCGCGGTCGATTTCGGCATCATGGGCCGGCTCGACCGGCGCACGCGCTACTTCCTCGCCGACATGCTGCTGGGTTTTCTGTCCGGAGATTATCGCCGCGTCGCCGAGGTCCATTTCGAGGCCGGCTACGTGCCGCCGCACCAGTCGATCGACGCCTTCACCCAGGCCTGCCGGTCGATCGGCGAGCCGCTGCTCGGCCGGCCCTTGAGCGAGATCAGCCTGGGGCGGCTGCTCGCCCAGCTGTTCGAGATCACCGAGCAGTTCGACATGGAGACCCAGCCGCAACTGCTGCTGTTGCAGAAAACCATGTTGCTCGCCGAGGGCGTCGGCCGGCGGCTCGATCCCACGGTCAACATGTGGGAGCTGGCGCAGCCGCTGATCGAGGCCTGGATGCGTGAGAACCGCGGACCCGAGGCGCGACTGCGTCAGGGCCTCGAGACCGTGGCGCAGGCGGTCACCCAGCTGCCGCGGCTGATCGTCGGGCTCGGCCGCGTCTCGACCGACCTCGCCGAGGGCGGCCTCAAGCTGCACCCCGACAGCCTGCGCGAGCTGACCGACGCGTTGCGCCGGCGCGGCGGCGTCGCGCTGTGGCTGCCCTGGCTTCTGGTCGCGGTCTTGATCGCGGCCCTGCTGCTGAAATAGTCGCGGGGCCATGATGGCACAGCCGCCGACATCGCCGGATCCCGACCCGCCGCCGTGGCGCGCCAAGCGCTGTCGCCACGGCATCCTCCACTACTTGCCCAACGACACGTATATCGGCCGGTCGATCGAGCTCTATGGCGAGTTCTCGGAGAGCGAGGCGATGCTGTTCCAACAGCTCCTGACGCCGGGCGCGGTGGTCGTCGAGGCTGGCGCCAATATCGGCGCACTGACCCTGCCGATCGCCAACCGCGTCGGGCCGACCGGGCGCGTCATCGCCTACGAGCCGCAAGCGGTGCTAGCGGCGCTGTTGGTGCGCACGGTGGCGGCCAACGCGCTCGGACAGGTCGAAGTGCGCGGCGCCGCGCTCGGTGCGCGGCCCGGCACCATCGTGGTGCCGCCGGTCGACTACGGAAGCGACGGCAATTTCGGCGGCGTCTCGCTGGGCGGCGCCGACGGTGCGCGCGTGCCGGTCGAGACGCTCGACGCGCTCGGCCTGGCGCGCCTCGACCTGATCAAGATCGATGTCGAGGGCATGGAGATCGACGTGTTGGCCGGCGCCGCGGCGACCGCGCGGCGGCTGCGGCCCACGCTCTATGTCGAGAACGATCGCGCCGAGCACTCGCGCGCGTTGATCACGGCGCTCGCGGATCTCGGCTATCGGGCCTGGTGGCACTTCGCCGGCCTATTCAATCCGGCCAACTATTTCGGCAATTCGGAGAACGTGTTCCCGAGCGTCGCGTCGGTCAACCTGCTGTGCTTCCCGCGAGAGTGGGCCATGACGGTGACCGACGGCATTCCGGTCCTCGGCCCCGACGACGATTGGGACTCGGCGCGCCGCCGCGCCCGGCCGTGACCTTTGCGCTCAGTACTCGCCCGACGCCCAGCGCCGCGCGATCTGATGGCCAATCGCGATCGGCGGTGCCAGCGAGTCGGCGGCACCGTCGCCATCCTTCGAGCGGCGCACCATGTCGAGCACCTCGGCGCGGCTGAACCACTGCGCCGCCGCCAGCTCGGTGCGGTCCATCGTGACCTCGCTGCCGGTCGCCTCGGCGACGAAGCCGCACATCAACGACGACGGGAACGGCCACGGTTGCGAAGCGACGTAGGTGACCCGCGCGACCGTGAGGCCGGCCTCCTCATGGACCTCGCGGCGCACCGCCTCCTCGAGGGTCTCGCCGGGCTCGACGAAACCGGCGAGACAGGAAAAACGCGCGCCGGCGCGCCGGGCGTTGCGGCCGAGCAGGGCGCGCTCGCCGTGCACCGGCAGCATGATGACGACCGGATCGACGCGCGGGAAATGCTGCGCCTTGCAGGCCGGGCAGCGCCGGCACCAGCCCGCCGAGTCGACCTTGGTCGGCGTGCCGCACGCGGCGCAGAAGCGGTGGCGCGCGTGCCAGTCGAGCATGGCGCGCGCCTCGCCGAGCACGGCGGCGTCGCCGCCCGCCATCACGCCGGCGAGCGCGCGCAGGTCGCCGAGCTCGGTGCCGGCCGTCGCGGGCAGCGACGCGGCGGTCGCGTCGAGCGCGAAGCGCGCCTTGCCGTCGGCCAGGCCGAGCAGGATGCAGGTCGCGCCGGTCTCGATGTGCGCGCGCCACGACCCCAGCGTCTGCCAGTCGATCGTCGGCAACGCGCCGTCCGCGGCGCGCACGCGCGGCTTGAGCGCGCTCAGCAGCACGACCCGGCTCGCCGGATCGTCGAGCAGCCCGGCAATCCAGGCGGCATCCGACCGCCGCTCGCTGACGCGGTCCAGCGGATTGCCGCCGAAGGCGTAGACCTCTTCCATCGACCAAACCCTCCGGGACGGGGCACGCCCGGAACGGGCCGGCGATCCCACGGTTGCGAGGCCGATGCTACAGGACGTTGGCGCGCGCGCTAACCCCTCTCGACAGGCGGGCCGGCGCCGGCCCATATCAAACGCGCCGGCGGGACCGGCCCGTGGAGGAGAAACACGATGGCGCCGACGGCGATGATGCTCTGGACCGAGCTCGTGATCCTGCTCGCGCTGGCGGTCTATCTCGGCACCATGGTGTATTGCGCGCGCATGCGGGCGCGCCACCGCATCGTGGCGCCGGCGACCAGCGGCCACCCGGCGTACGAGCGCGCCTTCGCGATCCAGCGCAACACCCTGGAGCAGCTGGTGCCGTTCGTGCCGGCGGTGTGGCTGTTCTCGGCGCTGGTCAATCCGCTGGTCGGCGCGATCGTGGGCGCGATCTGGGTGGTCGGCCGGGTCGTCTACGCGGTGAGCTACGCCAAGGCACCCGACAAGCGCGGTCCCGGCTTCATCATCGCATTCATCGCCCTGGTCGTGCTGGTGGTCGGCGCCCTGGTCAAGGCGGTCATGTCCCTGCCGCTCTAAGCGCCAGGCGCTTGTCGAGCGGCCCCCGCCGCACTAATCTATTTTACGTCGCATCGTGGTGAATTGTGGGACGCGCGAGGAACCATGCTCGAGGGTCGCAACATCCTCTTGATCATCGGCGCGGGCATCGCCGCCTATAAGTCGCTGGAGCTGATCCGTCGGCTGCGCGAGCGCGGCGTCGGCGTGCGCTGCGCGATGACCGACGGCGCCACGCACTTCATCACGCCGCTCAGCGTCGCGGCGATCAGCGAGCACAAGGTCTACCAGGATCTGTTCTCGCTGACCGACGAGAGCGAGATGGGCCACATCCGGCTGTCGCGCGAGAGCGACCTGATCGTGGTCGCGCCGGCAACCGCCGACCTGATGGCGCGCATGGCCGCCGGCATGGCCGACGATCTCGCCGCCACCGTGCTGCTGGCGACCGACAAGCGGGTCCTGCTGGCGCCGACCATGAACGTGATGATGTGGAACCACGCCGCGACCCAGGCCAACGTCGCGCTGTTGCGCCAGCGCGGCATCGTCACGGTCGGCCCGGGCAGCGGCGACCTGGCGTGCGGCGAGGTCGGCTCCGGCCGCATGGCCGAGCCGCCCGAGATCATTGCGGCGATCGAGTACATGCTGGCGCCCCGACCCTTGGAGGGCGCGAGCGCCCTTGTTACAAGTGGTCCGACCTACGAGCCGATCGATCCGGTGCGCTTCATCGGCAACCGTTCGTCCGGAAAACAAGGTCACGCCATCGCCGCGGCGCTGGCGCGCGCCGGCGCGCGCACTACCTTGGTCGCCGGGCCGACCCACGAGCCCGATCCGGCCGGCGTCGCGCTGGTCAGGATCGAGACCGCCAACGAGATGCTGGCGGCGGTCGAGCGCCTGCTGCCGGTCGACATCGCGGTGTGCGCCGCCGCGGTCGCCGATTGGCGGGTCGCCGCGCCGGCCAACAACAAGCTGAAGAAGGGCCGCAACGGCGCGCCGACCCTGAGCCTGGTCGAGAACCCCGACATCCTGGCCACGATCGGCCGCGCCGGCGCCCGGCGCCCGCGCCTGGTCGTCGGCTTCGCCGCCGAGACCGAGAACGTCGTCGCCAACGCGCGCGCCAAGCTCACGAAGAAGGGCTGCGACTGGGTGCTCGCCAACGATGTTTCGCCGGCGCAGGGCACGTTCGGCGGCGACCGCAACACCATCCATCTGGTGCATGCCGACGGCGTCGAGGACTGGCCGACCTTGACCAAGGCCGAGGTCGCGGCCCGCCTCGTCGAGCGCGTCGGGCGCCATCTCGGACGCGCATGAGCGCGCTCGACGTCGCCATCGCGCGCCTGCCCCACGGCGCCGATCTGGCGTTGCCGGCCTATCAGAGCGCCGGCGCCGCCGGGCTCGATCTGGTCGCGGCGCTGACCGAGGACGTCATCCTCGATCCCGGCGCGCGCGCGCTGGTGCCGACCGGCGTCGCGATAGCGCTGCCCGACGGCTACGAGGCGCAGGTGCGCCCGCGCTCCGGCTTGGCGGCGCGCCACGGTGTGACGGTGCTCAATGCGCCCGGCACGATAGACGCCGATTATCGCGGCGAGGTGAAAGTCCTGCTGATCAATCTCGGCCCGGCGCCGTTCGCGATTCGCCGCGGCCTGCGCATCGCGCAGCTTGTCGTTGCCCCCGTCGTGCACATCGACTGGCGCGAGGTTCCACGCCTGCCGGCGAGCGCGCGCGATGCCGGCGGCTTCGGCTCGACCGACCGGCCGGCCTGATGCTCGGCCTGCCGAAAAAGACCCTGCTCGCGATCGAGGCGGTGCTCGACATCGCCTACCACTCGAGCGGCGTGCCGGTGCAGTCGTCCGACATTACCCAGCGCCAGGGCATCGCGCGGCGCTCGCTCGAGCCGTTGCTCCAGCAGCTGACGCGCGCCGGCATCCTGGCCGGCGTGCGCGGGCCGCGCGGCGGCTATCGGCTCGGTCGCGAGCGCCGGCGCATCACGGTCGGCGAGATCGTGCGCCTGGTCGCCGGCGGCAACGCCGACGACATCGCCGACGCCTGCGGCTCGGAGCTCGGCCAGCGCGTCGTGCGGCCGTTGTGGGCGGTGCTCAATGATGAAGTTCTGGCACGGCTCGACGGCCTGACCCTCGAGGACCTGTGCCGCAACGCGCGCGACGCCGGCATCCCGAGCGACGCCGCCAAGTCGCTCGACTTCACGATATGACCCGGTTCCGCCGCGGTTTATGCTTGTACGGCGCAAACCGGTAAAAGTTCAGATTTTACAAAACAACGTAGAGGAAGACTGATGAGCGCCCAGCCCGCCCGCAAATCCGAAGCCGCCGAGTCCGCCTCCTTCCGCGGCCGCATCTACGACAGCATCATCGACACCATGGGGGCGACCCCGCTGGTGCGGGTGCGGCGGCTTGCCGAGCAAGCCGGCTGCAAGGCCGATATCCTGGCCAAGCTCGAGTTCTTCAATCCGCTCGCCTCGGTCAAGGATCGCATCGGCGTGTCGATGATCGAGGCCGCCGAGCGCTCCGGGCGCCTCAAGCCGGGCACCGTGCTGATCGAGCCGACCTCGGGCAACACCGGCATCGCGCTTGCCTTCGTGTGCGCCGCCAAGGGTTACAAGCTGATCCTGACCATGCCGGACAGCATGTCGGTCGAGCGCCGCAAGATGCTGAAGCTGCTCGGCGCCGATCTGCGCCTGACCCCGGCGGCCCAGGGCATGAAGGGCGCGATCGCGCTCGCCGAGGAGCTGCAGCGCTCGCTGCCCGACGCGATCATCCCGCAGCAGTTCGAGAACCCGTCCAATCCCGAAGTCCATCGCCGCACCACCGCCGAGGAGATCTGGGCCGACACCAACGGCAAGCTGGATGCGATCGTCTCGGGCATCGGCACCGGCGGCACGATCACGGGCTGCGCCGAGGTGCTCAAGGCGCGCCTGCCCGCCCTCAAGATGATCGCGGTCGAGCCCGAGGACAGCCCCGTGCTGTCGGGCGGCGCGCCCGGCCCGCACAAGATCCAGGGCATCGGCGCCGGCTTCGTGCCCGCGATCCTCAAGCGCGAGCTGATCGACGAGGTCGTGCGCATCGCCAACGACACCGCGTTCAAGACCGCGCGCCTCACCGCCAAGATCGAGGGCATCCCGGTCGGCATCTCGTCGGGCGCCGCGCTGGCCGCGGCGCTCGAGGTCGGATCGCGACCCGACATGGCGGGCAAGCGCATCGTCGTCATCATCCCGTCGTTCGCCGAGCGCTATCTGTCGACCGCGCTCTTCGAGGGACTTGATTGAGGGCGGTATCGTCCCAATAACGCCGTCATGCCCGCGAAAGCGGGCATCCAGGGCCACACGCACCGACCTCGTGACTCCTGGATCCCCGCTTTCGCGGGGATGACGGTCGAGAGGAGTCCGGTGGAGTTCCGCGACGACCAGCTGCGCCGCTACGCCCGGCACATCATCCTCCAGGAGGTTGGTGGCGTCGGGCAGGCGCGGCTGCTCGAATCGCGCGTGCTGGTGATCGGCGCCGGCGGCCTCGGCTCGCCGCTGCTCCTGTATTTGGCGGCCGCCGGGGTCGGCACCATCGGGGTGATCGACGACGACACCGTCGACCTCTCCAACCTGCAGCGCCAGATCGTGCACGCGACGTCGCGCGTCGGCCAGCCCAAGGTCGACAGCGCCGCCGCGACCCTGGCGGCGATCAATCCCGACGTCGCGGTCGAGCGCCACGCGCGGCGCCTGACCGCGGATAACGCCGCGCAGCTCGTCGCGACCTACGACATCGTCGCCGACGGCTCCGACAACTTCGCCACGCGCTATCTGGTCAACGACGCCTGCTTCTTCGCCAAGAAGACCCTGGTGTCGGCGGCGATCCTGCAGTTCGACGGCCAACTGACCACGTTCAAGGCCCACGCGCCGGGCGACCACCCGTGCTACCGCTGCCTGTTCCCGGCCGCGCCCGCCGGCGACGCGCTGGCGACCTGCTCGTCGGCCGGCGTGCTGGGCGCGCTCGCCGGCACCTTGGGCGCCCTGCAGGCAACCGAGGTGATCAAGGAGCTGCTCGGGATCGGCCGCAGCCTGTCGGGCGAGCTCGTGCTCTACGAGGCGCTGTCGACGACCTTCCGCAAGTTGAAATTCAAGCGCCGCGCCGACTGCGCGCTGTGCGGCAACCAACCGTCGATCACCAGCCTGGCCGGCTACGCCGCGTGAGCGAAAGCCTGTCCATCGCGGTGCACAGCGGCGATTTCGACCGCGTGCACTACGCGCTCGTGATGGCGAGCGCCGCCGCGGCAACCGATCGCCGCGTCACCTTGTTCTTCACCGGCCGCGCGGTCGCCGCGCTGGTCGACGCCACCGGCTGGCACGTGCTCGACGCGAAGCCCGAAGGCGCCGCCGCGCGCGACGCGACCTGGCGCCAGCGCGGCGTCGGCGGCTTCGAGGAGCTGCTGACGGCGTGCCGCGACCTCGGCGTGCGCCTGATCGTCTGCGAGATGGCGCTGCGTGCCGCCAGCATCGCGGGCGGGACCTTGCGCACCGACCTTGAACTCGAAACGGCGGGCGTGGTTACGTTCCTCAACGCCGCCGCGGGCGGCGCCATCGTCTTCATCTGAAATGACGCTGGAGGAGATCCGCGAAGCCTTCGAGACGGCGGAGTGGGAGCTTCCGACTGAAGCCCTGTGCGCCGCCGCGAGTCGGGCCCGTGAGCTGGCGCCGGCCGTGAATGTCGTCTGCGCCGATGCCGCAGCCGGCGTCTATCTGCTGCCGCGGCAGGACAGATTTCTGTTCTTTGGGCTGTACGCGCTCGGGGCGGCGCGCGAGACAAGCGTCTATCCGACGCTGCTCCGGCTGCTCGAGCGCCCCGAGTCCGAACTCGAGACAGTGTTCGGCTTCGATTACATGGGCGTTGCGACGCGGCTGCTGTTGAGCATGTTCGACGGCAACGCCGATCCGCTCTATGCGCTCATTGAGCGGCTCGAGATCGACGGTGGCGTTCGATCCATCCTATTTGACGTGCTCGCCCGGCTGGTGTGGGAAGGCCGCGCCGACCGCGCCCGCTACCTGGATTTCCTGGATCGGATCGATCGCGAAGCGCCCATGCCGGTCGACGACTTCGCCTGGTTCGGCTGGGAGAACGCCGTGATGCTTCTCGGCCTGCGCCAATTCGAGGAGCGGGTGCAGCGTGGCTGGCAGGCCGGGCGCGGTCTCGGCGACCGGGACGTCGACCGGCAGGATTGGGCGCTTCGCCTGGCGCGGGCGATCGAGGCGCCGGAGCGCTTCGTCGACGAGCAGATCGCGCCGATCGACGATCCGGTGGACGCCCTGGGCCGGCTGGCCCGCCACGCTGCGAGGCCCGATCCCTCGCCGGGCGATCCCGACGATCCGGCAATCGGCGTCCGTCTCACCCGCGCGGAGATCCATTGGCTCGATGGCTTCTTGACCAGCGGCAAGGCACCGAACGCCATGCCACTGGAGCAGATCGACGGGTTTTTCACGTCACTTCTCTGCGGCCCCAGGCCGACGGTCCTGGCCGAGCACATTGCACAAATCTGGGACACCCAGGACGAGCCCCCAAGCTTTGATAGCGACGCGCAACGCGAGCACGTCATGGCGCTCCTCGTGCGCCACTGGGCCGCCATCGAAGCCCGCCTGGAGCAAGGGTTTCGCCTCGTTCCGATCATCGACCATGACTCCACCGGGCGGGCTGGGCAGGGGTGGGGCGCCGGCTTCGCCGAGGCGATCGATGCGGATCCGGACCCGTGGGAGCCGCTGCTCGAGCATCGATCGGCCGGCGCCCTTGTCGCGGCGGTGACTGCACTGGAATATGACCGCGATGTCGGCGACAAGCCGCTCTCGGCCACTGCGCGCGCGGACATCCTGAGAGCGTTGCCGACCATCCCGCTGCGCATCCGCCGGTTCTGGGTGGCCCCCCATGAGTTCTCCGCGCCGGTGCGCGTGACCAAGGTCGGCCGCAACGACCCGTGCCCGTGCGGCTCCGGCCGCAAATACAAGAAATGCTGCGGCGCGGGCCGCCCGCCCGCGGCATGATCAAACCGCGTACGGCTCGGCGATCAGGAGATCGGCCTCGCGCCGGACCGCGATGGCGAACGCCACCAGATCGAGCTGGAGCGCGAGCTCGCGGTCGCGCAGATCGTAGTCGCCGCCGGCGACCAGCGTCGCGTTGGGCGGCGGCACCATCGTCGCGGCCAGCCGGAACAACGCTGCAGCGTCGGGCGTCCGGCCCTCGAGCCGGCTGCGTAGATAGAGCGCGCACAGCTCGTCCTCGTCGGCCCGCCCGGTGCCCTCGCGACCCATCGCGACCAGGGTGATGACCGGCGGCGCGGCGAGCCGAAGTGCGCGCACAGTCGCCTCGGCGGTCACGAACGCACCGGCATAGACGCGATCGGCGCGGCGCGCCGCGTTGATCCCGGCGGTGCCGTTGGTCGTGGTCTGGATCAGGATCTTGCCGTCGAGCGATGCGTGGCTCAATTCGGCCGGGGAGTTGCCGAAGTCGAAGCCTGGTGGCTTGGCGCCGTGCCGCTCGCCAATGCAATACTCACCCGCCCCGGCGGCTCGCAACGCGAGCGCCTGATCGAGGTCGTCGACCATGATGATGCGCTGCGCGCCGCGTGAGAACGCAATCGCCGCCGCGGTGAAGGCGCGAAACACGTCGATGATGACCACCGTGCCGCTGGCCGTACTCGCGCCCTCGGCCAGGCTCGCCAGACGAATCTGCACGGGCTACAGCTGAGGCTCGAGCGCCGCGGCCGTCGCCTTGCCCGAGACCACGGGGACGATCTCGAAGGCGACCAGGTCGGACCATTGCGCGACCCAGCGCTGCAGCAGGGTGACGTCGGCGCATTCCATCAGCTGGAAGCAACGGCCGAGGTCGGCGCTGACCCAGCTGTCGACATATGTCAGGCCCTCGGGCGCCATGCGGCCGTGGTCGCGAAAGCGCCGATAGACCGCCTTGGCGTCCTGGCCGCGAAAATTCTCGATCACCATGAAGAGCATCGGCGCCTCATCCCTGGCCTCACGGCGTCGGCTCGAGCACCCGGTCGGGCGGGCGATGGCCGTCGGCGAACGTCTTGATGTTGATGATCACCTTCTCACCCATGGCGATGCGACCCTCGATGGTCGCCGAGCCCATGTGCGGGAGCAGCACGACGTTCTCCAGGCGCAGCAGCTTCTTCGGCACCGTCGGCTGGTGCTCGTAGACGTCGAGCCCGGCGGCGGCGAGCCGGCCGGTCGACAACAGCTCGATCAGCACGGTCTCGTCGATCACCTCGCCACGCGCGGTGTTGACCAGCACGGCGTGCGGCTGCAGCAGGCGCAGCCGGCGCGCCGACAGCAGGTGAAAGGTCGCCGGCGTGTGCGGGCAGTTGACCGAGACGATGTCCATGCGCGCGAGCATTTGATCGAGACTGGCCCAATAGGTCGCCTCGAGCTCGGCCTCGGCGTCGGGATGGGCGCGCCGGCGGTTGTGATAGTGGATCGACAGGCCGAAGCCGCGCGCGCGGCGCGCCAGCGCACTGCCGATGCGGCCCATGCCGATGATGCCGAGGCGCTTGCCGTGGATGCGCTTGCCGAGCATCGACACCGGCGCCCAGCCGTGCCAGTGGCCGCCGCGCACCAATCTTTCACCCTCACCCAACCGCCGTGACGCCGCCAGGATCAGGGCCATCGCCATGTCGGCGGTGTCCTCGGTCAACACGCCCGGGGTGTTCGTCACCGTGATGCCGCGGGCGCGCGCCGCCGCGAGGTCGATGTGGTCGATGCCGGTGCCGAACGAGGCGATCAGCTTGAGGCGCTCGCCGGCGCCGCCGATCAGCTCGGCGTCGATGCGATCGGTCACGGTCGGCACCAGGATGTCGGCGCCGGCCATCGCCTCGGCGAGCTCGGCGCGCGTCGGCGGCGCGTCGCTGTCGTTCAGCCGCGTCTCGAACAGCTCCATCATCCGCGTCTCGATCACCTCGGGGAGCTTCCGGGTGACCACGACGAGCGGCCGTGTGCGGGGCATCAGCGCGCGACCTCTTCGAGAGGCTTCATTGTGACCGACGCGGGGGGCGCAGGCAAAGGTAGGTGTCGTGCGCCGCACCAATTGCGACTATACTAGCTATAGTATGCGGGAGCGGCACTGCTGACTATGCGTCTGGTGTTGGGGCTGGCGTTGGCGTGCCTGATGGCCGGCTGGGCGAGCCTGCCTGAAGCCGCCGAATCGACCCTGCCGGTCCCCCGCTTCGTGTCGCTGCGCTCCGACGAGGTCAACGTCCGCACCGGACCCGGCGTGCGCTATCCGATCGACTGGGTGTTCCAGCGCAAGACCATGCCGGTTCAGGTGCTCGCCGAGGTCGAGACCTGGCGCAAGATTCGCGCGCTCGACGGCACCGAGGGCTGGGTGCACCAGAGCATGCTGACCGGCCGGCGCACCGCGATCGTGCTCGGTGAGGTCCGCACCCTGCGCAAGAAGAACGACCCCGAGGCGGCGGCGGTGGCGCTGCTCGAGCCCGGCGTGATCGGCAATCTGCTCGAGTGCCGCACCGCCTGGTGTCGGCTCGAGGTCGCCGGCCAAAAAGGCTGGCTGCCGCGCGACCAGGTCTGGGGCGTGCTGCCGGCCGAGACGTTCAACTGACGGCCCCTTGGCCGTCATCCCCGCACACGCGGGGATCCAGGAGTCACGACCGCGATGTCGGTCCGCGCGACCCTGGATGCCCGCTTTCGCGGGCATGACGGATTGATTTTTGAGACGCGCGTTCGACCTGTCTCGATTGCGCGCTCAGTCGAAATCCCCGGCCAAGGTCGCGCGCGTCGGCTCGGGCATGACGGCCATGTGGCCGTAGCTCGGATGGGTGAAGCCGATCACCACCGCGGTGCCCGGCGTGCGGAACGCCGCGATCGCCTCGGACGAAAACGGGAAGTGGATGAACTGCACTGACGACGCCTTGCCCTCGGCGGTGGTGCGGTCCATGTCGGCCTCGGGCACGCCGGTAATGCGCATGGTGCCGACCGTCAGGAACGCGGTCGCCTCGACGCCGCCGAGCTTGGCCAGCGCGACCTTGCGCGCGCGCTCGTCGTCGATCTGGAACATCACGGTGGCGACCAGCTCGCCGCCCTGCGGGATCAGGGGATTGTAGGCAGCGAGCTCGTCGGGCACCTGCGCGGCGCCGCCCTTCTCGATGTAGAGCATCTCCTGGACCTGGAACCACATGGTGTCCCAGCTCTCGAAGGCGAACATCGCGAACGGCCCGACCTCGATCCGGCGCAGCTTCTTGAGTTCGGATAGCTCGCGGCGCTTGGCGGCGCGCACCTTGACGTAGTCGGCGGTCGCCATGACGTCGGTCGGCTCGATGCGGCGCTTCATCGGGTCCCCTGGAGCCCGTAGGCCTGGGCGAACAGCTCGATCGGATGGACCGCGTCCTCGACCGTGACGCTCGTGCCCTCGAGCTTGTGCATGCCCTGGACGATGTGCTCGCCGGCCAGCGGGCATTCCGAGGCGACGAACATCTTGGCTTCCTTGGCCGCGGCGCGCGCGACCGGCTTGCCGACGTTGAGCGCGACCTCGAAGTTCTCCGTCATGACGCCCCACGAGCCACCGTGGCCCGAGCAGCGCTCGATCACCGCGACGTCCGCCGACGGGATGAGGCGGAGCATCTCGGCGGCCTTCTGACCGATGTTCTGCGCCCGCGCATGACACGCGAGATGGAGCGACACGCCGCCCGGCAACGCGCTGAGGCCGGGCGCCAGGCCGACGCGCTTGGCGATGTCGACGACGTATTCGGCGATGTCGAAGGTCGCGGCGGACAGGCGCTTGACGGCGGCGTCCTCGGGTACGATGAGCGGCCATTCGAACTTGAGCATCAGGGCGCACGACGGCACCAGCGCGATGACGTCGTAACCCTTGTCGATCCACGGGCCGAGCTCGGCCGCGACGGTGCGCGCGCCGGCGGCGACGCGCGCCAGGTCGCCGTGCTCGAGCTTGGGCATGCCGCAGCAGGCGGGATAGACGACCTCGGTCTCGACGCCGTTCTTGGCCAGCACGGCGCGCGCCGCCATGCCGATGTCGGGGTTGTTGTAGTTGACGAAGCAGGTGGCGTAGAGCACGGCCTTGCGGCCGAATCCCGGGGCCTCGCGATTGACCGGCGGCACCGCGCGCTTGGCCCTGAGCGCGAACGTCTTGCCGTGGAACTTGGGCAGCGCGGCATCGCGGTGAACGCCGGTAACTTTCTCCATCACCGGCCGGGTCAAACGGTTCTTCGTGTCGGTCGCCCAGTTGGCGAGCGGTGCGGCCAGGCGCGCGAGCTTGCCGTTACGGTCGGTTTCGGTGAGCTGGCGCGTCATCGCCGGGACCGCGCCACGTTGCTGCTCAGCGACGCGGTAGCGCAGCATCAAGTGCGGGAAGTCGAGATCGAACTCGTGCGGCGGCACGTACGGACATTTGGTCATAAAGCACATGTCGCACAGCGTGCAGGCGTCGACGACCGGCTTGAACTGCTCGGATGCGACCGCGTCGAGCTCGCCGGTCTTGCTCTCGTCGATCAGGTCGAACAGCCGCGGAAAGCTGTCGCACAGATTGAAGCAGCGCCGGCACGTGTGGCAGATGTCGAAGACGCGCCTGAGCTCGGCGTCGAGCTTCACCGGATCGGCAAAATCCGGATCCTGCCAGACGATAGGGTGGCGCACGGGCGCCTCGAGGCTGCCTTCCCGCATATCACGACTCACTGAAGCAAGACGGGCGGGATCGCTCCCGCCCGTGTTCGGTCGGCCGGTCGGGCCTTACGCCATCGTCTCGAGCGCCTTCTGGAAGCGCCCGGCGTGCGACTTCTCGGCCTTGGCCAAGGTCTCGAACCAGTCGGCGATCTCGTCGAAGCCCTCCTGGCGCGCCGTCTTCGCCATGCCGGGATACATGTCGGTGTACTCGTGGGTCTCGCCGCCGATCGCGGCCTTCAGGTTGAGATCGGTGGCGCCGATCGGCAGGCCGGTCGCCGGATCGCCGACCGCCTCGAGGAACTCGAGATGGCCGTGGGCGTGACCGGTCTCGCCCTCGGCGGTCGAGCGGAACACCGCGGCGACGTCGTTATAGCCTTCGACGTCGGCCTTCTGGGCGAAGTAGAGATAGCGACGGTTGGCCTGCGACTCGCCGGCGAACGCCGCCTTCAAATTGCCTTCGGTCTTCGAGCCCTTCAACGACGCCATGGCTTAGCTCCCTCGGTTGACGAAAATCTTGCGGACGGCGGCGCCGCGGCGTGCGCCCGGACCGTCCATGCGCAACATGGGCGCAAGCGGCGCCCGAGTCAACAGTTTAGAATGGGTCTAAATTGAATTTTCGCGACGCGCGGGCGGCGCGGGCTCAGCGGCGTGTCGGCTTGGCCGGGGCGGCGTCGGCGCGCGGCTGGTTGCGCAGCCGGATGATCACATCGATGCGCTCGATCGCGGTGCCGCGCGGCGCCTCAGGCAGCGCCTGAACCGCGACGCGCTCGCCGGCGATGTCGACCAGACGGCCGCTGTCGACCAGGAAGAAATGGTGGTGATCGCTGACGTTGGTGTCGAAATACGAGCGGCCGGCCTCGACCACGACCTCGCGCAGCAGGCCGACGTCGGTGAACTGGTGGAGCGTGTTGTAGACCGTGGCGAGCGACACCCGCACGGTGTCGGCGAGCGCCTCCTGGTGCAGCTGCTCGGCGGTCACGTGGCGGTCGCCCTGGCGGAACAGCAGCCCGGCGAGGGCGACGCGCTGCCGGGTCGGACGCAGCCCGGCGGCCTTCAAACGCTGCAGAATCAGGGCGGTCGAGCCATCGTCCATGGGCGCAATATAGTGAGATGCGACTAGTTTGCAACGCCGGCGGGCGATCGAGCGGGTGCCCTGGCGCGGTTTGAACGGGTTCCGCCAGGGTTGTAAGTTGAGCCATGACGGATGAGGCATCGACATCGCTGGGCGGCCCGCCGACCAACGCCGACGGCAGCCAAGTCCGGCTCGAGTCCCTCGAACTGCACGCCAGGCTCGGCCACGCCTACCTCGAGATGGTGCGGCGCTTTCGCGCCGGTGACGAAGCCGAGGCCCTGGCGATCCGCAACACCATCCAGGCGCAGCTCGGCGGGCTGGTTGAGCAGGCCTATCGCAAAGCCGCCACTCTGCTCGAGGCGGGACAGCCGCTCGAGGCCCACGGCAGCTTCGTCGAGGCGATCGAGCTGCACCGCATGAACCTCGCCAACATCGAGCTGCCGGTCGACGTCGCGGCGTGCTATCGCGGTCTCAGGCTGTGCTATCTGGCCGAGCGGCAGACGCTCGGCGCGGCCGCGGCGGCGCGGCTCGGCGCGCGTGGCGGCATCAGCTTCTACGCCCAGCCGCGCGCCTGCCAATTGCCCGTGCTCGGCGGCCTCTATGAGCTGGTGTTCGGCGAGCGCACCGACGGCACGTTCGTCGAGGTCGGCGCGTTCGACGGCGAGACCTACTCCAACACGTCGTGCCTGGCCGATCTCGGCTGGCGCGGCGTCTATGTCGAGCCGGTGCCGAGCGCGTGCGCGCGCTGCCGCCAGCGTCACGCCGGCAACGCCAAGGTGCGCGTGGTCGAATGCGCGGTCGGCGCCGCCGACGGCACCGCGGCGCTGTGGCAGAACGGCCCGTGCAGCACGCTGTCGGACGACGAGCACGCGCTCAACCTCAAGCAGGGCGTCGTCCTCGAGCCCGAGATCGTGCGCATCGACGTGGCGCTGCGGCGGCTCGACGGCGTGCTGCGCGAGGCCGGGATCGCGCCCGGGTTCGATCTTCTGGTGGTCGACGTCGACGGCGCCGAGGAAGCCGTGTTCGCGGGCTTCGAGCTCGCGGCCTGGCGGCCGCGCTTCCTGCTCGTCGAGCTGATCGAGGACAGCCCGCACTTCGCCGGCCATGCCGGCCTGATCGGCGCCGCGCGCCGCGTGCGCGAGCACATCGGGCACGCCGGCTACGTCGAGATCTACCGCGACGCCGCCAACACGCTGTTCCGCGCGCCGGAGTAATGCGCCCTCACCCTTCCCACGCGGCTGCGCCGCGCGGGAAGGTGAGGGTTCTTAGGCGCCGGTCTGCAGCTGCTCGACGAGCTCGCGCACGGTCGGGATGAAGCCGTTGGCGTAGTAGGGGTCCGAGGCGAAGCGGAAGGCGTTGTGGCCGGCGAACATCAGCTGGCCGTCGATGTCGTCGGAATGGCTGATCGCCTGCAGCGTCTTCTGGATGCAGTAGGAGCGCGGATCGGGCGGCTTGCCCGTGGTGCCTTCCTCGTTCTGCGACCAGTTCGAGAACAGACACGCGCTGAGGCAGCCCATGCACTCGATCTGATCGGTGCGAATCTGCCGGCTGATCTCCGGCGTGACGAAGATCAGGGTCGATTCCGGCGTCCGCAGCACGCCCGTGAAGCCCTCGGCCATCCAGGTCTCGGCGTTGACCTTGTCGGCCGCGGTCACGTAGACGGTGCGGCCGCGCGCGCCGACCACCAGCATGGTGTCGTGCTCGCCGAACGAGTGGGTGGTGAACGCGATCTGGCGCCTCGACCGCTCCTGCAGCTCCTCGAGGAACGGGTTGGTGACGGCCGACGAATAAAATCCGGTCGGGCTGAAGCGGTTGAGATAGACGTCGCCTTCCTTGAGCTCGAGCAGGCGGCGCTTCCAGGCGTCCGAGATCGGGCTCTCCTGGGTCAACAGCGGCCGCGTGCCGAACTGGAAGGCGACCGGCCCGAGGTCGGGATTGTCGAGCCAGTGCTCCCACTCGTTGAGACACCAGACGCCGCCGGCCATGATGATCGGCGTGTCGGCGACGCCGAACTCCTTCATGATCTGGCGGAGTGCCACGACGCGCGGCAGCGGATCCTCCGGTTTCTCCGGATCCTCGCTGTTCGACAGGCCGTTGTGGCCGCCGGCGAGCCACGGGTCCTCGTAGACCACCGCGCCGAGCCATTCGGGGAAGCGGTGATAGGCGCGCTTCCACAGCGCGCGGAAGGCGCGCGCCGACGACACGATCGGGTAGTAGTAGACGCCGTAGCGCGCGCAGATTTCGGCGATCTTGTACGGCATGCCGGCGCCGCACGTGACGCCGTGGATCAGCTTCTTGGCGCCCTCGAGCACGCCGTGCAGGATGGTCTCGGCCGCCGCCATCTCCCACAGCACGTTCATATGGATGCGACCGCGCCCGCTCGACTGCTCATGCGCGATGCGCGCCTGCGCGATGCCGCCCTCGATCGAGTAGGCGATCAGCTCGTGATGGCGCTCGCGACGCGTCCGGCCGCGATAGATCATCGGAATCAGCTTGCCGTTGTCGTCGTAGGAGTCGGCGTTGACGCCCGAGAACGTGCCGACGCCGCCGGCCGCCGCCCACGCCCCCGAGCTTTCGCCGTTGGACACCGAGATGCCCTTGCCGCCTTCGACCAGCGGCAGCACCTCGCGGCCCGACAACAGAATGGATTTCAACGACTTGATGATGGCTCCCCCCTTGGCGGGTCGGCCCGCCGCCGGCACCCCAGGGACGCCCGGCCGGGGCGGCGGCGATCCCTACTATATGGAGCAGCCGGTGCGACTTGGCGAGGGTCCCGGGCGGTCATGACCTAGACCCGCGCCGCCATCAAGCCGTCGGGGCGGTCGGTGATGATCGCGCTGGCGCCGGCCGCCAGCAGGCGGGCCGCCTCGACCGCCTCGTTGACCGTCCACATCACCAACGCGAGGCCCGATGCCAGCACCTCGGCGATCGCCGCGGCCGAGGCGTGACGCCGGCCGAGATTGACCGAGGCGCAGCCGAGCGCCTCGACCTGCCGGCGCCAGTCTTGCGGCAGACGCCCGACCAAGAGGCCGCGCGGCAGATGCGCCGCCCGGTCGCGCACCATCGCCAGGCATTCCGGCGCGAAGCTCGAGACCAACGGCGGCGGCAGCGCCGCGGGCCAATGCGCCGCAACCGCCGCGACGACCGCCGCGGCGGTTGCGTCGGCGCGGCCCGGGCACGGCTTGATCTCGATGTTGGCGCCCAGCCCGAGGCGCCCGAGCTCGGCGAACGCCTCGAGCAAGGTCGGCACGCGCTCGTCGCGGAAGCCGGCGCCGAACCAGGCACCGGCGTCGAGCGCCGCGATCGCCGCGAGCGGCGTCTCAGCGACCCGGCCGCGGCCGTTGGTGGTCCGCTCGAGCGTTTCGTCGTGCATCAGCACGGCCACGCCGTCGCGCGTCAGCTTGACGTCGAACTCGACCCAGCGGGCGCCGGCGGCGGCCGCGGCACGAAACCCGGCGAGCGTGTTTTCGGGCGC
>JACQAI010000231.1 GCA_016195115.1 Pseudomonadota bacterium | reverse complement strand
CCATTGGCGCCGCCGCCGTCCGCGGTCGCGACCGCGCCGCTGCCGAGCGCGCCGCCGGCACAGCCTTCTCCCTCAGCGCAACTCGCGGCGGTGCCGGTGCCTGATCCGACCGGGCAGGTGCGCCAGACGCCGCCCAAGCGGACCAGCATCTACGTGCAGGTCGGCGCGTTTGCCAATCCGGACAACGCCAGCCGGCTGAGCGCGCAGCTGAAGCGCTTCGGCGCGGCCGCGGTGACGCCGGTCACGGTCGGCGGCCAGCAACTCCACCGCGTGCGGCTGGGGCCGCTCGCCTCGGTCGAGGACGGCGACCGCACGCTCGATCTGGTGGTCAATTCCGGCCACCCCGAGGCCCGCTTGATCGTTGATTGACCTGCGGCAGCGCGCCGCTGCAGCTTGGCCGCGCGCGCCGATGGAGGATCTGGTAAAGTGAAATTAACCATGTTTGGCCAATCCGACCGTGGCAGGTGCCCGATGAGCCAGTCGAACCCCACCAGAGCATCCGCGGTGGCCCGCGTCCTGTTGGTCGCGCTCGCGCTCGGCCTTGCCGCCACGCCGGCTGCGGCGCAGCCGCGCAAGCCGAAGCAAGCGGCGCCGCCGCCTGCCGCCGCGGCGCCGGCGCCCGCTACACCGACGTCGGCCTTCCCGACGATCGAGACCGCGGCGCAGTTCGCGCTCATCGTCGACTGCCGACCGTCGAGCAGCTGATCCGCGGCGTCATCATCCAGTCCGGCAACGACGCCTGCATCGTGCTCGCCGAGGGCCTCAGCGGCAGCGAGGAAGCGTTCGCCGAAAGCATGAACAAGCTCGCCAAGGCGATGGGCATGCGCGACACGAATTTCCGCAACTCGACCGGCTATCCCGATCCCGACCACTACAGCACGGCGCGCGATCTCGCGATCCTGGCCAAACGCTCGGTCGACGATCACCCCGAGTACTACAAGATGTACGCGGAGAGGGAATACACCTACAACAACATCCGCCAGGGCAACCGCAATCCGCTGCTCTACAAGTCGCTCGGCGTCGACGGCCTCAAGACCGGCCACACCGAGGCCGCGGGCTACGGCCTGGTCGCCTCGGCGTCGCGCGAGGGCGGCCGGCGCATCACCATGGTGCTGAACGGCCTGCCGAGCATCAAGGTGCGCGCGTCGGAAAGCGAGCGCCTGCTCGACTGGGCCTACCGCGAGTTCGAGAACTACACGCTGTTCAAAGCCGGCGACACGGTCGACAACGTCGACGTCTGGCTCGGCAACGCCAAGTCGGTGGCGCTGGTCGCCGGCGCGCCGCTGACCGCGACCTTGCCGCGCAAGGCGCGCCGCGAGATGCGCGTCACCGAGTTCTACGACACGCCGATCAACGCGCCGATCCGCAAGGGCGACACGCTCGCGCGCCTGGTCATCACGGCGCCCGGCGTCGATCCGATCGAGCTGCCGCTGATCGCCGGCGCCGACGTCGAGCGCCTGGGCGCGTTCGGCCGCCTCGGCGCCGCCATGTCCTACCTGGTGTTCGGCAGCGGCCGCTAGCCGGACCTTTTGCCGTCACGCCGCAACGCCAATCTGCGGATCAGCTGGCGGGCGCGCATCGGCACCAGCCAGACGGCGACGAACATCATCAGCTGACGGACGGTCGGGGCGCCATGGCGGAGCGCGCGCGCGAGCAGCGGCACCAGAGCGCCGTACTGGCCGTAGCGCGCCGGCTGGGGCGCCAGGATGGTCAGACAAAACCCGCTGTAGGCGCGACGTGTCACGAGCGCGTCCAGGGCGTCGAGCCAGGCGAGCGAGCGCTGCCATGGATAGCGCTGGCTGAGGCTCGGCCGGTCGTGCTCGGCATAGTGCACGACCAGCGGCTCGGGCACGGTCACGATGCGGTAGCCGTACTGCTTGACCGCGCGGATCAGCAGCTCCCAATCCTCGTGCTGGCGCTGGTCGCTGAAGCGCAGCCGATCGAACAGAGACCGCGGCAGCATCAGGGACGAGGTCTGGATGAAGCCGTGGCCTTTGAACCAGGCGCGCCGGTCGAACAGGTACTCGTCGAGCGGCTGGCGGTTGTCGTAGATCGCGCGCGGCCAGACGTAGTCGCCGCGCGGCGTCGCCACCCGCGACAGCGTCATGACGATGGTCGTCTCGTCGGTCGCCAGCGCGCGCTGGCGCTCGAGCTTGGTCGGCAACCATTCGTCGTCGTCGTCGAGGAACGCGATCCACGGCGCGGTCGCATGCGCGACGCCGCGGTTGCGCGTCCCGCCGACATGCAGCGGGGTCACGTTTTCGAACACGCGTAGCCGCAGGTCGGCGATGCCCGCCAGCGCGGCTTTGGTGGCGGGGTCGGGGCCGTCGATCACGACAATGACCTCGAGCGCCGCCAGGGTCTGAGCCAGCACGCTCGCGACCGCCCGGACCACCAGCGCCGGACGGCCGATCGTGGGGATGACGACGCTGACCTCGGGCACGCAGGGATCAGTACCGGGCGGGGGCGCGGCGGGCAAGCCGGCGGTCGGAGCGCCGGCCTCTTTCGCCGCGGTCCTCAGTTTATGTTAAGATTATCGGCGTAGAGCGCCCTCGATCGGCCACCACATCACACCCGCATGAGCGCCCGCGAAATCATCTCGCTGTTGTTCCGTGAACGGATCGCCGTGCTGATCGCGCTGGTGATCCCGGTGCTGCTGGCGATCGGCGCTTACGTCTGGGCGACCCCGACCTATACCGCGACGACCAAGCTGCTGCTCGGCACCGGCCAGAAATCGGACAACAAGGCCGACGTCAGCCAGCAGAACGCCAACGCGCCGTTCGTGACCAAGCAGGAGGTCGTCAATTCCGAGCTCGAGATCCTGACCAGCCGCGATCTTGCCCGCGCGACCATCGAGGATATCGGCCTGGCGACGCTCTACCCGGGGCTGGCTGGCCGCGCGCCCGAGGCGGCGCTCGAAGCCGCGCTCGAGCGGTTCACGCGCGACCTGGTCGTCAAGCCGGTGAAGGCCTCCGACATCATCGAGGTCAACTTCGACGCCGCCTCGCCGGAGCTCGCCCAGACCGTGCTGCGCCAACTCACCGAGCGCTATCAGCAGAAGCACATCGAGGTCTATTCGCGGTCGATCTCGGGCTTCCTCGACACCCAGGTCGCCGGCTTCGAGCACAATTTGCGCCTGATCGAGAACGAGATCGCCGAGCT
>JACQAI010000230.1 GCA_016195115.1 Pseudomonadota bacterium | reverse complement strand
CCGGATGTCCACGTCGACGCGAACAATCGCCGGATCGTGATGTACTTCCATGGCCTGGACGGCGTCGGCCATCAGGTTTCCCGAGTCGCGATCTCCGGGAACGGCATCGATTTCACCGCCCGGCCCGAGGTCATCGGCCGATCATACATGCGGATTTTTTGGCATGACGGCATGGCTTACGCGCTGACGATGCCGGGCACCTTGTCCCGTTCGGCCGACGGCCTCGGCGGGTTCGAGCCTGGGCCAACCCTGTTCAATCCGAACATGCGCCACGCCGCCGTGCTGCAGCGCAACGGCGCGCTGTTCGTGTTCTGGAGCCAGGTTGGCGACGCGCCGGAGCGCATCCTGCTCAGCCGCGTCGCGCTCTGCGGCGACTGGATGACGTGGCGGGACGATCCACCCGTCGAGGTCATGCGTCCCGAGCATCCTTGGGAAGGGGCGTCAGCGCCCAACTTGCCCTCGGTGCGCAGCACGGCCTATGGCCTGGTCAATCAGCTGCGTGATCCGGCGATTTATGAGGAAGACGGCGCGGTGTATCTGCTCTACGCCGTGGGCGGCGAAAGCGGCATCGCCATCGCTCGGACGGAATTCATGCCCGCCGGACAGTGACACGACAGCAGGAGGTTGGGATGGACCCACAGGCTTTCACGACCACGGTCGTCGGCAGCATGCCGAAGCGACCCTGGCTCTTCGCACCGGCGACCGCGGTCGACGGACGGCGCGACCACTTCGCCGAGGCCGGTGCATGGAGTCTGACCGGCGAGATGCTGGCGCTCGCGCAAGACGACGTCACGCGGCTCGCCATCCACGAGCAGGAACGCGCAGGCATCGAGATCGTCAGCGACGGCGAGCAGCGCCGGAAGAACTATGTCACCCACCTGACCGCCGCGATGGGGGGCTTCGACTACAAGAATTTCGAGACGCGGACGATTCGCGCGGGCCGGAGAACCGTCAGGGTCGGACGCTGCGTCGGACCCATCGAGCATCGCGGGCCCGTGTTGGTCGAGGAGCTGCGGTTTGCCATCGCCGAGAGCGCGCGGCCCGTCAAGGTGGCGCTGCCCGGCCCGATGACGGTCGTCGACTCGACCGCGGACGCCTATTACCACGACGAGAAGGCGATGGCGTTCGCCTGGGCCGCGGCGATCAACAAGGAGGCGCGCTTGCTCGACGCGCTCGGGCCGGCCGTCATCCAGTTCGACGAGCCGGTCTTCAGCCGCTACCCGGAGAAGACCGCCGAATGGGGGATCGAGGCCCTCGACCGGTGCGTCGAGGGGCTGCGCTGCACGACGGCGGTCCATGTTTGCTACGGCTACCCGCAGGCGGGTACGCCGCGACCCATCCGCGACACCTATCCGACCATTCTGGCGGAGCTCGACCGCTCGAAGGTGGATCAGCTCGCGCTGGAGTTCGAAGGGCCGGCGCTCGACCCGCGGCACCTGACGGCGTGCAAGTCGAAGACCGTGCTGTTCGGCTGCGTGTTCAACAGCGACGACACGGCCGAGACCGCCGAGCACGTGGCGCGACGCCTGCTCGCGGCCGCCGAGGTGCTGGGACCCCAGCGCATCCAGGCGGCGCCGGATTGCGGTCTCGTGATGATGTCGCCGCGCCGCGCGGTGGAGAAGCTGAGCATCATGGTCGAGGGCGCGCGGCTCGCGCGCACGAGGATATAGGTATAGGGCGCTGCCTGGGAGGGGCGTTCCAGGGATCTCGGAGTACTTCGCGACATGATCAGCGTTCGGAGGACGGCGTTTCCCGTGGACGTGACCCTGTGCACGACCCGGATCGTTAGGGTGCGTCTGGGTGGCGAGGCCCCCGGCGTCGCGTCGTACCTGCCGCCGCACGCGTGGTCGGACGTACCGCACGAGATGCGCGAAGGACCGCCGAAGACGATCGGTACTGACAGCCTGTCGGTATCGGTATCCGATGACAGCATCGCCTTCGCCGATCGCCAGGGCAACGTCAGCCTGCAGCTGGCGCTCGATCAAACAAGGGTGCAGCCGCGTCTTCTGGTGCGCTTGCAGACCATCGGCGAGCAGCACTTCTATGGCCTCGGCGAAGGCGGCCCGCAGTTCGACCGTCTAGGGGCGGTCCGCCGCTTCTGGAACTTCCAGGTCAACCGCGGCCAGGGCGCCGACATGGCGGTGCCGCTGCTGCTGTCGACCGCCGGCTACGGCGTGTTCTTTGATTCCGCCGCCGCCGCGACGCTCGAGCCCGGCGACGCTCCGGATGGCGCCTGGCTCGAGTACCGCAGCGACCCAGGGAGCGACACGGCGCCGCTCGATCTCTACGTCATCCGCGGCGATGGACTGCGCCAGGTCCTGGGCGACGTCGCGACGCTGCTGGGCCCCGCGACAATGCCGCCACGTTGGGCATTGGGTTACATGCAGTCGTCGCGACACTTCGCCGAGGCCGCGGAAGTGCGGGACCTGGCGGCCACGTTCCGGTCGAAACGGCTGCCCTGCGACGCCCTGATCTTCCTGTCGAGCTACGGCACCGCCAAAGGTTGGAACCGCGGCGTAGGCCACCTGGACTTCGAACCGGACGTGTTCAAGAACGCCGACGCGATGCTGGCTGCGTTCCGCGACCAGCATTTCCACGTCATAACGCACGAGTATCCGGTGCTGCACGAAGCCTCAGGCCTGTACGACGAGGCCGACGCCAACGGCTACCTGCTCGATGTCGCCTACCCTCGCCTGACGCCAGCGCATCCGGGCGCGGTCGTCTATAAGGAAGGCCAGCGGCTGATCGACTTCTCGCAGCCCGCGGCGCGAGCCTGGTGGTGGCAATCGCACAAGCATCTGCGAGATCGCGGGGTCGCCGGCTGGTGGCTCGATGGCGGCGAAGGTCCCGCCGCATCCGCATCGCTGCGCGAAGGGCCCGCGCGCGTCCTGCACAACCGCTACGATCTGCTGCGCCAACAGGCCTTCGCGGATGGCGAGGCAACCGATCGCCCCGATACCCGACCGTATCTGCTCTGTCGCTCGGGCGGCCCCGGCATGCAGCGGTTCGGCGCCGCGCCGTGGTCCGGCGACATCAACGCGACCTTCGCCAGCCTGGAGCTGCAGATCCGCACCGGCCTGAACGTCGGCATGTCCGGCGTGCCCCACTGGGGCACCGACACGGGCGGCTTCTACCGCGTCGGCGTGAATGACGCAGAGCTGTTCGTGCGTTGGTTCCAGTTCAGCGCGTTCTGCTCGATCTTCCGCGGACATGGCTTCGTCTGGCGCGAGCATTTGCCGTGGTCGCACGGCGAGACGAGCGAGACCATTTGCCGTGACTACCTCGAGCTGCGATCCCGGCTGATGCCCTACACCTACACTCTGGCGTGGCAGGCGCGTCGCCAGGGCCTGCCGATGATGCGGCCCCTGGTGCTGAACTATCCCGATGATCCGGCGACCTGGGATCTCGGTACACAGTATCTGTGGGGCGACGACATCCTGGTCGCACCGGTGACGCGCAAGGGCGCCACACAATGGACCGTGTATCTCCCTGCCGGCATCTGGCACGATTACTGGACCCAGGAGGCGTATCAAGGACCCGCAGGAGTAACCGTGGCCGCGCCGCTCGACCGGCTGCCCTTGTTGGTTCGTTCGGGCGCGATTCTGCCCCAAGGTCCGGTGATGCAGCACGACGGCGAGCGACCGCTCGATGAGGTCACGCTGCTCGTCTACCCCGGCGGGGCGTCGTCATTCAGTCTCTATGAGGATGACGGGCTGACCAACGCCTACCGCGACGGTGTCTACGTCGAAACGCGATTCACCAGCACCGCCGATGAAGCGGGCGTGACGTTCCGGGTCGAGCCATCGCAAGGCAACCGATCGCTGATCCCGGGCGGCCGCCGCTATACCCTCGAGCTCCGCACATCGCGCGCGCCCCGCCGGGTCACGATCGACGGCGCCGGCGCACCAGGACGAGAGCACGCGTCGGAATCGGAATGGCGGCACGACGGGGTCTTCCTGTCGGTTCGCTTGCCACCAACGCCGTGCAGCGCACAAATCATCTGGTAACCAACAACGGGGGGACACCGACAATGCACCGTCGAAGCCTGCTGAAATCCGCGGCGGCGCTCGCCACGCTCGCGGTATCGCGTGCCCGAGCGGCCGAGCCGAAGAAAATCGCGCTGTGGCACATCTACGCGCGCGACTTCGACATGATCCACCTCGGCATCAAGCTGTTCAACGAGGCCAACAACGGCTACGTGATCGAGCCTCGATTGATTCCCTACGTGCAGATCAATCCGGAGCTGATCCGTGCCATCGCCACCGACTCGCCGCCGGATCTGGTGGTGATCAACGATCCCGACATCGCCGGCTACTCATCGCAGGGACAGTTCCTCGACCTCACGGATCGCGTGGCGAAATCCGCCCGCATCAATGCATCCAGCTTCTACAAGGGGCCAAGCACCTCGGACCATTGGCGTGGCCGGCGCTATGCCGTGGCCCGCGAGATGAATGCGCTGTCGCTCTATATCAACGACGACCTGTTCCGTGCCAAGGGCCTGGATCCCGAGAAGCCGCCAGCAACCTGGGCTCAGGTGCTCGCCGCGGCAGAGAAGCTCACCGATCCCGCGCGCCGCGTCTTCGGCTTCGGCTTCTGTGCCCACCAGTCCGAACAAAGCACGTTCCAGTTCCTGCCCTGGCTGTGGCAGGCCGGCGGTGGGATCGACCGGCTGGACCAGCCCGAGGCCACGGCGGCGCTGCAGTTCTGGACCGACCTCGTCAGAAACGGTTTCGTGTCGCGCGACGTGATCAACCAGCAACAGTCCGAGGTGATCAACACGTTCCTGGCGGGCAATACGGCCTTCGCCGTCGGCGGTCCGTGGGAGCTGCCGCGTTTCGCCACCGAAGCGAAATTCCAATGGCGCGTGGCGCCGCTGCCGGTGAAGGATGACAAGAAAATCGAGGCCTCGTCACTCGGCGGTTTCCACTTCGCAATCCCGAAGGGCGCGAAGGAGGTGGACGGCGCGTTCATGGTGATCGAGCAGATGCTGGATGCCTCGATCTTCCCGCAGGGTTGGAACACCGGCGGCATTCTTGCCCCGCGCAGCGACATCGAGATCCCGAGCCCCAACTGGCCGCAGGCCTACAAGGTGTTCCGCACGCAGATGATCACCGCGACCCAACGCGGCCCGCATCCGCAGTGGGCCAGCCTGTCGAAGCCGCTCCAACAGGCGATCCAGGAGGCCCTGACCGGCAGCATGAAGCCGGCGCAGGCGCTGGCCGCCGCTGCGGCGAAGATCAAGCCGGTGTTGGCGAAAACGCCGCTCTGACCTCCGGCATCGGACAATGCGCCGACCGTCGTGGCTGCTCCGCCTCTTCCTGGGGCTGCCGATGATCTATCTCCTCGCCATGATCGGCGTGCCGATCGTCTACAATCTGGCGATGAGCGTGCAGGAGGTCACGCTCGGCAATATCGCGGCGTTCGCTCGGCCCTTCGTCGGATTGGACAATTTCACCGACTCGCTGGCGGACCCGATCTTTCGACGGGTATTGCACAACTCCGTGGTCTTCGTGCTGGTCAACGTGGCGGGCCAGGTCGGCATCGGCACAATTGCCGCCGCCTGCTTCGCCGGCGGCTTCCCCGGCGCCAGCACGATGCGCGGGCTGCTGCTGGCCGCCTGGATCCTGCCCGGCCTGGTCGTCGGCACGGTCTGGAAATGGATGTTCGCAACCCAATTCGGCGTGGTGAACTTCGTCCTGTCGGCGCTTGGTCTGATCGGCACGCCGGTGCACTGGCTATCGGACCCGGCGACGTCCATGACCGCGCTGAACATCGCGCATATCTGGTTCGGCATTCCGTTCAGCATGATCCTGGTCGCCGCCGCGCTGACCAACATTCCGGGCGAATTGTACGAAGCCGCGTCGCTTGACGGTGCCGGGCCGTTGCGCCGGTTCCGCTACATCACCCTGCCGGCGATCGCGCCGGCACTGTTTGCCGTTGCCTGCCTGGTGGCGATCGCGTCGCTCCGGGCGTTCGACGTGATCTTCGCGCTCACCCAAGGCGGTCCGCTCAATTCCACCAACGTGCTGCCGCTGTTGTCCTATCAGGCGTCGTTCCAGGACTTCGAGTTCGGCCGCGGCGCCGCGATCGGCTCGTTCGCGTTCGTCATGGTGTTCGGCGTCGCCTTGGTCTACGTCCGCACGCTGAAGTCGGAGCAGCCCGCATGATCCGGTCGCGCCACGTCGCTCAGTCGGTGGTCGCCGGCGCCTGCGTCGCCATCTACCTGTTTCCGCTGTATTGGATGGCGATATCCGGCTTCAAGACGCAGGCCGAGATCTTTGCCGATCCACCGAGCTTTTTTCCCCGCGCCCCGACGTTGGATGCGTTTCGCTACGTGGTGGAGCGCGAAAACATGGGACGCTACGTGTGGAACAGCGTCGCCATCGCGATCCCGGTGATGCTGGTCGCGGTCACGCTGAGCGCGATGGGCGCCTATGCCATGAGCCGAATGCGCTCGCGGCTTGTCGATGCCGCCCTGATTGCCGTGCTGCTGCTGCAGGTGCTGCCCGAGGCGCTGCTGGCGACGCCCGTCTTCATCATCTTCAAGACGATGGGCCTGTTGAACACCCATCTCGCCGTGGTCCTGGCGACGTCGGCGCGTGCGGTCGCCTTTGGTCTCGTCATCCTGCGGCCGATGTTCCGCCAGGTGCCGTATGAGCTCGAGGAAGCCTCCTATGTCGATGGCTGTAGCGAGTGGCAGACCTTCTCTCGCATCGTGCTGCCGTTGATGCGCGTACCGCTGATGGTCCTGGCCGCCATCACGTTCGCCCAGGCCTACGGGCAGTTCGTCTATCCCCTGACCTTGCTGAACCGGCAGGACCTGCAGCCGGGCACGGTCGGTATCTACAGCTTCATCGGCACGGAGATCGCTGATTGGCACCGCGTCATGGCGTTTGCCGCGCTGTTCGCGTTGCCGATCTTGCTGCTCTTCATGCTGCTCCAGCGCCAGATTGTCTCGGGTCTCACGGCGGGGGCGTTGAAATAGTGCAACCCGCGAAAGTAGTTGCTTGGGCGGGGTCCGCCTCACGCGCCTGGGCCTCGCAGCGAGGCCTCATCAGCGCTGCGCGCATCTCTCGTTGTTCTCGGCGAGCTCAAGCTGGCTCATAGCGCACCTCCGGTGAGTGCGACCGCAGCGCGGCACACAGAACCTGCATTTTGCAGGCCATGAATTGCCGGTCCTGTGAACGTGCGTTGGCGCCGCCGCGAGCGTTTCTCATCGTGATCCCTCCGGAGCCTGGTCAGCGCGCGCGCCGCGGCGCCGGACAAGGCAGGCCGAGATTGGAGCGCAGGGTGCTGCCTTCGTAGACGGTGCGGAAGAGGCCGCGCCGCTGCAGCTCCGGCACCACCGCGGCGGCGAACTCGCGCAGCGACTCGGGGGTGCGCGGCGGCACCAGCAGGAAGCCGTCGGCGCCGCCGTCGAACCATTCCTGCATGTGATCGGCGATCGCGCTGCCGGTGTCGGCCAGGGTCCAGTGGCCACGATTGCCGGCGGTACGCCCGGCGAGCTGCAGCAAGGTCAGGTTCTCGCGCGCGGCCAGGTCGAGCAGCGGCTGTCGGCGGCTCTGCATGCCGATGCCTTTTGGCAGGTTGTTCGGCACCGGCGCGTCGGGCGCATAGGGTGACAAGTCGACGCCGCCCAACGCGTGGGACAGCCGCGCGAGCGCGAGCGTCGGGTGCACCAGCGCATCGAGCTCTCCCAGCTTGGCCTGCGCCGCCGCCTGGGTGGCGTCGACCACCGGCATCAGCGCCACCAGCACCTTCACCGCGTCCGGATCGCGACCGAACCCGGCGGCGCGCGCCCGGATGTCGCGATAGAAGTCGCGCGCCGACGCGATCGTCTGGTGCGTCGTGAACACGACGTCGGCGACCCGTGCCGCCAGGTTGCGGCCGGGCTCGGACGAGCCGGCCTGCACGATCACCGGGCGCCCCTGCGGCGAGCGCACCGCGTCGAGCGGACCGCGGACCTTGAAATGCGCGCCGACATGGTGGAGCAGATGCAACCCCTCGGGCTTGAAATAGACGCCGCTCGCCTTGTCGCGCACGAAGGCATCGTCATCCCACGAGTCCCAAAGACCGCGCACGACGTCGACGAATTCCTCGGCGCGGTCGTAGCGGTCGTCGTGGGCGGCGGGCGCGTCCTGGCTGAAATTGCGTGCCATCGACACGTTCGAGGTGGTGACGCAGTTCCAGCCCGCGCGTCCGCCGCTCAGGTGATCGGCCGAGGCGAAGCGCCGCGCGATGAGGTACGGCGTCTCGAACGACGTCGACCCGGTTGCCACCAAGCCGATGTGCCGCGTCGTCACCGCCAGGGCGGCGGTCAGCATCATGGGGTCGAGCCGGTCGTAACCGTGGTTGAGCACCAGGGTTTCGAGCGGCGCGTCGCTGTTCGGCCCGACGTCGCCGATCAGCAGCAGGTCGAACAGCGCGTCCTCGGCCACGCGCGCGATCTCGAGATAGGGCCTGAACGATGCGCGGTCGCCGCTCGGCGCGTCCGGATGCCGCCATGCCGCCATGTGCTCGCCCACCGCCGTGAGAAAGCTGCCCAGCCGCATCTTGCGTCCGGCCGTCATGCGCGGGATCCCCGGTCGGATATCATGTCCAGCCACGACACCGCTGCGAGCAGTCGTTTCGTGTCGTCGTGCGGTCTACGATACCGCGCTGCCCTGTCAAGTCTATGAGATGTCTGCCCCTGACCCGTAGCGGATATTCAAAGGGCGCACGTCACACTGGGCGCGGCGTTCGCCTCGGGTCATCGGGACGGCTCCCCT
>JACQAI010000171.1 GCA_016195115.1 Pseudomonadota bacterium | reverse complement strand
ATGGGCAGCCGCGGCGCGCGCGGCGCCACCGCCGGCGGCGGCACCGCCTACCTGGCGGCGGGCGAGCTGCGCGACAAGATCCTGCGCATCGCCGCCGGCATGCTCGGCCTCAATGCGCCCGACGAGCTGCGCCTGCGCCTCGGCAAGGTCGAGCGAAGACTTGGGGGCCAGTGGGACGATACCGGCATCGCGCTGGTCGACGTCGCGCGCCGCGCCTATCTCGATCCCCTCAACCTGCCGGCCGGCATGGCGCCCGGGCTCGACTGCCACAAGACCTACGATCCGCCGCCGTTGACCTTCTCGAACGCGACCCACGTCTGCGAGGTCGAGCTCGACGTCGCGACCGGCGCGCTCAAGATCCTGCGCTATGTGATCGCCGAGGATTGCGGCACCGTGCTCAACCAGATGCTGGTCGAGGGCCAGCAGCACGGCGCCACCGCGATGGGCCTGGGCGGCGCGCTCTACGAGCAGGCGCTGTACGATGCCGACGGCCAGAACCTGAGCGCCAGCTTCGTCGACTACCTGCTGCCGACCGCCGCCGAGCTGCCGGGGTTCGAGATCATCTCGATGCACACGCCCAACCGGCGCACGCCCGCGGGCTTGAAGGGCATGGCCGAGGGCGGCGTGATGGGCGCGATCGGCGCGATCACCAGCGCGGTCAACGACGCCCTGGCGCCGTTCGGCGTGGTCGCCGACCGCCAGCCGCTGACGCCGATGTATCTCAGATCGCTGTTGCGCGGACGGACTTAGACGCATGACACACCCCATCGTCGCCCTCGTTGTGCTCGGCCTCCTGAGCGTGATCCAGCCAGCCGCGGCGCAGACTTACCCGGCGCGCCACATCGCCCTGATCGTGCCGTACGCGTCGGGCGGCAGCGTCGATGCGGTGGCGCGCATGGTCGCGCAGCGGCTGGGCGAGCGGCTCGGCCAGAGCGTGATCATCGACAACGTCGCCGGCGCCGGCGGCGTCATCGGCACCCAAAAGGCGGCCAACGCCGCGCCCACCGGCTACACCTTGCTGCTGTCGGTCGAGAGCACGATGGCGATCGCCAAGCTGGTGTCGCCGTCGATCGTGCACTACGACAGCCAGAAGGATTTCGTGCCCATCACCTTGATCGGCACCTCGCCGCTGGTGCTGGTCGGCAAGAACAGCCTACCGGCCGCGAACATCGTCGAGCTCATGACCTTGTTGCGCGCCGAGCCGGGGAAACTGTCCTACGCCAGCTCCGGGGTCGGCACCTCGCTGCACGTCGCCGGCGAGATGATCAACCAGCAGGGCCGCGTGTCGATGACCCACGTGCCCTACAAGGTCGGCGCGCAGATCGTCACCGACCTGGTCGGCAACCACGTCGACCTCGCGCTGCTGCCGCTGGTGATGGCGCTGCAGAACGTGCGCACCGGCAACATCAAGGCGTTCGGCGTCACCGAGCCGACGCGCTCGCCGGCGGCGCCCGAGATCCCCAGCCTGACCGACTACCCCGATCTCAAGGGCGTCGACATGACGGTGTGGTTCGGCACCTTCGCGCCGGCGAAAACCGATCCCGCGATCGTCGCGCGGCTGCACGACGCCACGGTCGCGAGCCTGCAGGAGCCCGAGCTCAAGGCCAAGCTCGGCGAGATGGGCTTGCGCATCGTCGGCAGCGGCCCGACCGAGTTTGCGGCGTTCCTCGCCGCCGAGATCGCGAAGTTCACCGCCGTAGTGCGCGCCGCCGACATCAAGGCCGAGTAGCGCGCCCCGGTTTTAGGGTCGCTCGCGGGGCTTAGCCCCTGCCGCTTAGGGCTGCAGCAGCTTCATCAGGCTCGAGGTGTCGTAGCGGCCGCCGCCGCGGCGCTGGATCTCGGCGTAGAACTGGTCGACCAGCGCGGCGATCGGCAGCTTGGCGCCGTTGCGCCGCGCCTCCTCGAGGCTGACGCGCAGGTCCTTGCGCATCCAGTTGACCGCGAAGCCGAACTCGAACTGGTCGGCGATCATGGTCTTGCCGCGGTTGTCCATCTGCCAGGACTGCGCCGCGCCCTTCGAGATCACCTCGATCACCTTGGCGACGTCGAGCCCGGCCTTCATGCCGAACGCGAGGCCCTCGGCCAAGCCCTGCACGAGGCCGGCGATGCAGATCTGGTTGACCATCTTGGTCAGCTGGCCCGAGCCCGCCGGTCCGAGCAGGGTGACGGCGCGGCCGTAGCTCTCCATCGCCGGCTTGGCGTCGTCGAAGCTCTTCGGGTCGCCGCCGCACATCACCGTGAGGGTGCCGTTCTTGGCGCCGGCCTCGCCGCCCGACACCGGGGCGTCGACGAAGCGCAGACCCTTGTCGCGCGCCGCCGCCTCCATCTCGCGCGCGACCACGGCCGACGCGGTGGTGTGGTCGACCAGGACCGCGCCCTTGGTCATGCCGGGGAACGCCGCGGCGCCGACCGCGCGCACGTCGGGATCGTCGCCGACGCACATGAACACGATCTCGGCGCCCTTGGCCGCCTCGGCCGCACTCGCCGCGACGCCGCCGCCATATTCCTTGGCCCAGGCGTCGGCTCGGGCGCGCGTGCGGTTCCACACCGTGACCGTGTGGCCACCCTTCTTCACCAGGTGACCGGCCATCGGATAGCCCATCACGCCGAGCCCGAGAAATGCGAGTTTCATGGTGCCTTTGCTCCCTTGCAGAATCTGCCGCCGAACCTAGCCGCGGCGGCGGCCGGTGTCACGGTCTAGCGCGGCAGGGGCGGAGCCCCGCGAGCGCCAAACAAGACAAGCGCGGCGGGTACGGCCCCGCGCTAGGGTTTTCTTGTGCGCTCGCGGGGGCTGCGCCCCCTGCCGCGTTAGCGCGGCAGCTGCGACGTCGGGCGCGGCGGCGGGCTGGCCGGCCCTGAGGCGCCCGGATGGGCGGCGCTGAGGCGCGCGATCGTCGCCGCGGCGTCGAGGTCGTCGGGCCGCGGCTCGGCGAGCAGCTCGACCGTCAGGGTGACGCGCGCCTGGATGTGGACATAGGGCACGCTGTAGAAGCCCGGCGGTCCATAGATGATGCCGCCCGGGGTGCGCCAGTAGGGCCAGGCGCCCCAGCCCGCTCCGGGATAGAGCGTCTCGGGATGGCTGTCGACGTGGGTTTGCCGGTCGACGATGCGCAGGCCCTTGAAGCCGCGCGCGAGCGCGAGCTGGGCGGCGCGCCAAGTCGCGAAATCGAGCGCGGCGGCGCGCGCCGGCTGGGTGTCGGCGTCGCGCGGCGTCGGCCCGGCCGAGACGACGCGCTGGCGCGCGCCGAGATAGCTGATCTCGACGCGCTCGGGCGTCAGGTCGCGCTCGGTGTAGCCGAACTGCCGGGCCTGCTCGAGCGGTGACAGCGCGGGCAGCGGCGGGGTCGTCTGGCAGGCCGCCAGGGCCAGCAGCAGAGCCAGAGTCGGGATCCGAACCGCTTGGGCGTGCCGTCGCATCGGCCGATAATAGCCCATGTTCGTGTTCCCCGACGATGCGGCGTGGGATGACGCCCGCGAGGTCGTCACGTTCTCGGTCGAGCTCGGCGACTATCGCGGCAGCTGTGTCGTGCCGCGCCGGGTATTTCACGACCTGGTCGGCCGGCGGCCGACCCCCGAGGAGTGCGTCCAACAGTTTCACCTCCAGCGCACCGAGTTCGAGCGCATCGTCGAGGCCAAGCTGGCGGCGCGCGAGCTCGAGCCCGACGCCAGTGTGGTGATCTCGATGCGCGACGTGCGCCGGTTCCGGCGTTAGCACGTTACTTCCTTCGTCATTGCGAGGAGCGCAGCGACGAAGCAACCCAGGAGTCGTCGCGCGACTCTGGGTTGCTTCGCTTCGCTCGCAATGACGGCCGGGATACGGTTTAGAGTCCCGTAACGAAGCGCGCCATCACGACGATGATGGCGATCTGGAGCACGCCCTGGATCGCGACCACGCGCACGTAGCTGCGCATCCAGCGCGCGATGCGCGCGCCGTCGGGGGTGGGCCGGCGCAGCTCGAGATAGACCTTGAGGTTGATCGGCAGCAGGATGCCGATGCCTTGGACCGTCAGCACCGCGACGATCGCGAGCGCGGCGGCGACCCAGCCGAACGCCGGGTAGGGCAGGTCGAGATAGCCGCGGTCGCGCGCCAGGTACCAGCCGGCGGTGCTCGTGATGGCGGCGAGCGTCGGCATCAGGAACAGCATGCGGGGCATCAGCCGGCCGATGATCGCGCGGCGCGCCGCGAGCGGCACGCGCCGCATGATCGGGCCGAGCACGAAGCCCATGAACAGGTCGATGCCGGTCCACAGCACGCCGGCCATGACGTGGACGAAGTTGAGGAACCAGGGCTGGTCGCTCGCGATCGCCAACACCATGACGGCGAGCGCGAGGCCAACCCAGATCAGGTTGGTCGCCCGGATCGGCGCGATCGCGTCGCCGGGCAGGGCAGGGGCGGCATCGGTCATGCAGTCGCTCGCGGTGCGTGGTGGCCGCCATTATAGCGGCATCGCCGCCGCGCGGTCTCATGGTCGCCCCGCCGCCCCGGCGTTGCGCAGCATGCGCTCGACGGTCGCGGCGTTGCGCCAGCGCGCCGGATTGCGCAACGCGGCGGGATCGGGCTCAGGCGCGGCCGCGTCGGTCGGCAACCAGATGGAACAGGGTTTTAACAGGGTGGGCTCCCCCTCTGCCGCGGTGCGGGAGAGGGGCAATTCCGTCGGTGCGGGGTCGACGGGTGCGGCGGCGCGCTGCTGGTCCGCCCGCGTGTCGTGCTCCGGGTCGCGCGCCACGCCAGCGGCCTTGACGATGGAGTTGCCCTCGCGCTCGAGCACGCGAGACAGGGCCTGCGCCTCCTCGGGCGTGATCTCGCCGTGCGCCGCCGCGGCGAACAGCGCCTGGAAGCGCTCGATCAGGCTGGCGCCGGGCGTGAACTCGAACGCGACCAGTGCTGCGCGCCGCTTGGGATCGATCTGCTTGACCACGAAGCACGCCAT
>JACQAI010000177.1 GCA_016195115.1 Pseudomonadota bacterium | reverse complement strand
CTTCCAGCCGATCGCCTGGCGCGCCTTGGATGCGTCGCCCTGCAGGAAGTCGCCCTCGGTCGGCCGGAAGTAGCGCGGATCGATCTCGACGTGGTTCTGCCAGTCGAGCCCGGCCAGGCCGAACGCCGCGACCAGGAAGTCGCGCACCGAGTAGGCCTCGCCGGTCGCGACGACGAAATCGCCCGGCTGGTCGTGCTGCAGCATCATCCACATCGCCTCGACGTAGTCGCCGGCGAAGCCCCAGTCGCGCTTGGCGTCGAGATTGCCGAGATAGAGCTTGTCCTGCAGCCCGTGCTTGATGCGGCCGACCGCGCGCGTGATCTTGCGCGTCACGAAGGTCTCGCCGCGGCGCGGGCTCTCGTGGTTGAACAGGATGCCGTTGGTGACGAACAGGCCGTAGGCCTCGCGGTAGTTCACGCCGTACCAGTAGCCCGCGACCTTGGAGGCGGCGTAGGGGCTGCGCGGATAGAACGGCGTCGCCTCGTTCTGCGGCGGGGCTGCGCCGCCAAACATCTCCGATGAGCACGCCTGATAGATGCGCACCGGCGTGCCGCTCACCTGGACGTAGTCGCGCACCGCCTCGAGCAGGCGGAGCGTGCCCGACGCGACGATGTCGGCGGTGTACTCCGGCGCCTCGAACGACACCTTGACGTGGGACTGCGCACCGAGGTTGTAGACCTCGTCGGGCCGCACGCCGCCGAGGATGCGGCGCAGGCTGGTGCCGTCGGCGAGGTCGCCATAGTGCAGCCTGAGGCGCGAGGCGGGATCGTGCGGATCGAGGTAGAGATGGTCGATGCGCTCGGTGTTGAACGAGCTGGCGCGCCGGATGATGCCGTGGACCTCGTAGCCCTTGGCGAGCAGGAGCTCGGCCAGATACGAGCCGTCCTGGCCGGTGATCCCGGTGATCAACGCGCGCTTCATCCGTCCACCATGTCGCGGGTCTCGGCGCCCGCCCGAGACCCAAGCCCTTGAGGTCGCTGGGGCCGCTGGCCGCGGAGTATAGCGACCGGCGGTCGGCAGGCCAGCGTCTTGGCACTCTGCCAAGATGGTTGATCCGGCCAGCCTATCCGGGTAATTCCCAATGAATCCTTAGTCTTAACGCACGAGCCGGGGGACCCGGCCGGCGGGATGGCACGATGAGGCACTGGATCACCGCGCAGTGGCACGACGGCTTGGGCCGGATCACCCGGTACATCCTGCGCCAGCTCGCGCTGTCGACCGCCCTGGTGGTCGTCACCTTGACGGCGGCGATCTGGCTCACCCAGTCGCTGCGTTTCGTCGACTGGATCGTCAACCGCGGCCTGCCGCTGTCGACCTTCGTCTACATCGCCATGCTGGTGCTGCCGAGCTTCCTGGTCGTGATCCTGCCGATCGCGCTGTTCGCCGCGGTGCTGTTCACCTACAACAAGATGCAGTCCGACAGCGAGATCGTCGTGCTGCGCGCGGTCGGCGTCGGCCCGCTGCAGCTGATGGCGCCGGCCCTGATGGTCGCGACCGTCGTCATGCTGCTGGGCTATGCCCTCAACCTCTATCTGCTGCCGCTGTCCTACCGCGGCTTCAAGGATCTGCAATACCAGATCCGCAGCAACTATTCGGCGGTGCTGCTGCAGGAGGGCGTATTCACCACCATCGATCAGGGCCTGACCATGTTCGTGCGCGAGCAGGGCCGGCGCGGCGAGCTGTTCGGCATCATGGTCCACGACAGCCGGCTCGACACCAAGCCGGTCACCATGGTGGCCGAGCGCGGCGCGATCGTGAACACCGCCGAGGGGCCGCGCATCGTCATGGTCAACGGCAACCGCCAGGAGCTCGACGAGACCAACGGCAAGCTGTCGTTTCTGTTCTTCGATCGCTATACGGTCGAGCTCAGCCGCAGCTCGCGGGCGGCGCAAGCCGTCCGCTTCCGGGAATCCACCGAGCGCTTCATCGGCGAGCTGCTCGATCCCCAGGACGTCGACGATCCGCGCGTGCGCGCGGCCCTCCAGGCCGACGGCCACCAGCGGCTGGCGAGCCCGCTCTACGCGCTCAGCTTCGTCATCGTCGCGCTCGCCTCGCTGCTGTCCGGCGAGTTCTCGCGCCGCGGCCAGACCTGGCGCGTGATCGCCGCGGTCGGTTTCGTCGTGACCATCCAGGCGCTCGGCATCGGCTTCGCCAACCTGTCGTCGAAGACGCCGATCCTGACCGCGCTCATCTACCTGAACGCCGTCCTGCCCGGAGCGCTCGCGCTCTATTTCCTGGTCGGGCGGCCGGCGGGCGTGCGGCGCGCGGCCGGCGCCCCGGCATGAGCTGAACCCGTGCGCCTTTCGCCCACCCTGTCGCGCTATATCGGCCGCCAGTTTCTGATCTGGTTCGGCGTGTTCTTCGCCGGCCTGGCGTCGATCATCTACGTCGCCGACACGCTCGAGCTGCTGCGGCGCGCCGCCTCGAAGCCCGACGTCTCCCTCGGGACCATCCTCGAGCTGGCGCTGTTCAAGCTGCCGCACACCGCCGAAGCGCTGACGCCGTTCGCGATCCTGTTCAGCGGCATCATGGCGTTCTGGCGCCTGACGCGCAGCAACGAGCTGATCGTCGCGCGCGCGGTCGGGGTCAGCGTCTGGCAGTTCATGCTGCCGGCGGTCGTCGCCGCAGTGGTGCTGGGCGCGATCAAGGTCACGGTCTTCAACCCGATCGCGGCCGCGATGCTGGCGCGCTACGAGGCGGTCGAGGCGCGGACCCTGCGCGGCCAGGTCAACCAGCTCGCGATCGCGCCGTCCGGCCTGTGGCTGCGCCAGACCGCGCCGGAGGGCGGCCAGGCGATCATGCACGCCGGCCGGGTGGTCGGCACGGTCGCCCAGCTGCAGCGCGTCACCGTGCTGCTCTACAACCCCGACAACAGCTTCTCGGCGCGCCTCGACGCCGGCTCGGCGCGCCTCGAGCCCGGCTTTTGGCGGCTCGAGGACACGTTCTATGCCGCCTCCGGACAGCCGGCCGAGCGCATCGGCAACTACTCGCTGGCGACCCAGTTCACCGTCGACAAGATCCAGGAGAGCTTCGCGCGGCCGGAGACCATGTCGTTCTGGGCGCTGCCCGGCTTCATCGACCTGCTGCAGCGCGCCGGCTTCTCGGCGATCCGCCACCGCCTCTATCTGCAATCGCTGCTCGCCGGTCCGCTGCTGCTCAGCGCCATGATCCTGATCGCGGCGACCTTCTCGCTGCGGCCGGCGCGCCGCGGCGGCGTCGGCACCATGATCGGCCTTGGCGTCGGCGCGGGATTCCTGCTCTACTTCGTGTCCGATTTGGTGTTTGCCTTGGGCTTGTCGGCGCGCATTCCGGTCGTGCTCGCCGCGTGGGCGCCGGCGCTGATCTCGAGCCTGCTCGGGCTCGCCATGTTGCTGCATTTGGAAGATGGCTGATTCGCTCAACCTCGCGCTGGCGCAGATCAACCCGATCGTCGGCGACATCGCCGGCAATCTCGAGCTGGTGCGTGCGGCGCGCCGCGAGGCCGCGGCCCAGGGCGCCGATCTGGTGATCTATCCCGAGCTGGTGATCACCGGCTATCCGCCCGAGGATCTGGTGCTCAAGCCGCGGCTGCAGCAGGTCGTCGCGGCGGCGCTGGCGGAGCTCGCCAAGGACACCGCCGACGGCGGACCGGGCGTGCTGGTCGGCACGCCCATCGTCATCGACGGCAAGCTCCACAACGCCGCGGTGCTGCTCGACCAGGGCAAGGAAGCCGCGGTGCGGCTCAAGTACGACCTGCCCAACTACGGCGTATTCGACGAGAAGCGCGTGTTCGTCCCCGGTCCGTTGCCCGGACCGATCAACTTCCGCGGCACACGCCTCGGCGCCATGGTCTGCGAGGACATGTGGACACAGGACGTCACCGAATGCCTGCAGGAGTCCGGCGCCGAGCTCCTGGTCGTGATCAACGGCTCGCCCTATGAGGGCGGCAAGGGCGACGAGCGCCTCAACCTCGCGGTCGCCCGCGTCGTCGAATCGAAGCTGCCGCTGATCTACGTCAACCAGATCGGCGGTCAGGACGAGCTGGTGTTCGACGGCGCCTCGTTCGTGCTCAACGGCGACAAGACCCTCGCGGTGCAGATGGCCGGCTGGCGCGCCCAGGTGGTCACGACGCGCTGGCAGCGCGATGCCGCCGGCAAGTTCGCGTGCGTCGACCGCACGCGCGAGCCGACGATCGACGGCCTCGAGGCGATCTACCACGCCATGACCTTGGGCTTGCGCGACTACGTCACCAAGAACCGCTTTCCGGGCGTCATCCTCGGCCTGTCGGGCGGCATCGACTCGGCGTTGAGCGCCGCGGTCGCGGTCGACGCGCTCGGGCCCGACAAGGTGCGCGCCGTCATGATGCCGTCGCCCTACACCTCGCGCGACAGCCTCGAGGACGCCGCCGAGGTCGCGCGCCTGCTCGGCATCCGGCTCGACGAGATCTCGATCGGCCCGGCGATGGCGGCGTTCGACGGCATGCTGAAGCCGCTGTTCGAGGGCCGCGCCGCCGATCTGACCGAGGAGAACATCCAGTCGCGCGCGCGGGGCGTCACCCTGATGGCGCTGTCCAACAAGCTCGGCCACATGGTGCTGTCGACCGGCAACAAGTCCGAGATGTCGGTCGGCTACGCCACGCTCTACGGCGACATGTGCGGCGGCTACGCGGTGCTCAAGGACGTCTACAAGACGACGGTGTTCGAGCTGTCGCGGTGGCGCAACCAGCACCTGCCGGCGGGCGGCCGCGGACCGGCCGGCCGCGTCATGCCCGAGCGCGTGATCACCAAGCCGCCGTCGGCCGAGCTGAAGCCGGACCAGACCGACCAGGACACCTTGCCGCCCTACGACCAGCTCGACGGCATCTTGGCCTGCCTGATCGAGAAGGAGCTCGGCATCGCCGAGATCGTCGCCCAGGGCCACGACCGCGCCACCGTCGAGCGGGTCTGGCGCATGCTCGATCGCGCCGAGTACAAACGGCGCCAGGCACCGCCCGGGGTCAAGATCACGCGGCGCTCGTTCGGCCGCGAGCGCCGCTATCCGATCACCAACGCCTTCGTCAATTCGGCCGCGGCGGCAGAGTAGCGGCCCTCGCGGAGGCGGCGCTCCGGCGCTTGGCGGCGGCGTCGCCGAGCAGCACCATCGCGACGGTGGTCAGCATCAGGACGACGGTCAGCCCGAACACCCAGCGCGGGTGACCGCTGTCCATGATCCAGCCGAACAGCAACGGCGACACCGTGCCGCCGATGTTGAAGCCGGTCGACACGATGCCGAAGGCGCGGCCCGCCGCGCCCTGGGGCGCCGCCGCGCGCACCATCATGTCGCGCGACGGCGCGATCATGCCGGAGAGAAACCCGGCGGTGCCGAACGCCAGCACCAGGACGACGTCGCCGAACCCGGTCAGCGCGACCGTCAGGATGATCATGGCGTTGACCGCGAAGCCCGCCGCGGCGAGCTCGGCATGGCGGCGCGTCAGGTCGGCGATCAGGCCGCCGGCGAGCACGCCGAACGCGCTCGCCATCAGGTAGGCGGTCAGCGCCGCGTTGGCGACCCCGAGCGCAACGTCGTAGCCGCCGACCAGCGCCGCGACCGAGAAGTTCTGGATGCCGCCGCCCGACAGGCTGAGGAGCAGAAAGAACGCCGTGAGGCGCAGGATCGTCGGATTGAACAGGCTGACGCGCGACCGCCCCAGGCGCTCGGATAGCGACGGCGCCGACACCGCGGCGCCGGCCTTCGAGCACAACAGCCCGAGCGCCGCCAGCGGACCGATCAAGCCGGCGGCGATCAACGCGGCGCGCCAACCCCACTGCGCCGCGACGATGATCGCGAGCGGCGGCGCGATCGCGCCGCCGAGAAAGCCCGAGAAGGTGTGGATCGAGAACGCTCGGCCCATGCGGCGATGATCGATCGCACGCGACAGGATGGCGTAGTCGGCCGGGTGATAGACGCTGTTGGCGAGGCCGGCGACGACGGCGCCGGCGAGCAGCCCGCTGTAGCTGCCGAGGCTGCCGGCCAGCAGGTAGCCGCAGCCGCCCAGGCACAGCCCGGCGATCAGCAGGCGCCGCGCCCCGAAGCGGTCGACCAGGTAGCCGGTCGGCGCCTGGGTCAGCGCCGACGTCACGTTGAATACGGTGAGCGCCAGGCCGAGCTCGACGAAGCCGACCCCGAGCTGATCCTTGAGCAGCGGGAACAGCGGCGGCAGCACGATGAAGTGGAAGTGGCTGACCAGATGCGCGATCGAGATCAGCGCCAGGGTCGCGGCGGCGCTCCGGGGGGCGGTCTCGGACGCGGCGCGGACGTCGGCGGGCTCGGTCGTCATGGCGCGTCGGGGCGGTTCATTGGCGGCGGTTATGGCTTATAGTCGGGCAAACGCTCGGGAGGGCGGTCGGATGATGCGCAGGCTATTGACCCTCGGCAAAGCGCTGATCGCAAGCCTGGTCCTCGCGGCCGCGAGCGGCCCCGCGTCGGCCGCCACCGAGGCGGTCGACCTGGCGCTGGTGCTCGCGGTCGACGTCTCGCGCAGCATCGACGAGCAGGAATTCCAGCTGCAGCGCCAGGGCTACGCCGCCGCGCTGACCAACCCGCGCGTCCTGCAGGCGATCCATTCCGGCCCGTTGCGCGCGATCGCCGTGACGTATGTCGAGTGGTCGAACGACAACGAGCAGCGGGTCATCGTCGACTGGGCGGTGATCCGCGACGACGAGGTCGCCGCCAGCGTCGCCAACGCCATCGTGACGGCGCCGCGGCCGTTCGCCAGCCGTACCTCGATCAGCGCCGCGATCGACTTCGGCATGCGAGCGTTCGAGCGCAGCGGCGTCGAGGCGACCCGCCGCGTCATCGACGTCTCGGGCGACGGCACCAACAACGCCGGCCGCGCGGTCACCGACGCGCGCGACGCCGCGGTCGCCGACGGCGTGACGATCAACGGGCTGGTGATCATCAACGAACGTCCCGAGGGGGTCTTCTCGCGCTACCACGTGGCGCCGCCCGAGGGCCTGCCCGAATACTTCCGGCAGAACGTGATCGGCGGCCCCGGCGCCTTCCTGCTCGAGGTCCAAGGTTTCGCCTCCTTCGCCGAGGCGATCACCAAGAAGCTGGTCAACGAGATCAGCGCGCTGCCGCCACCGACGAAGTTCGCCGCGCGCGACCGATCGTCCCGTTAGACTAGCCGCGGCCGTAGTCGTCTTGGAAGCGGACGATGTCGTCCTCGCCGAGATAGGAGCCGGACTGCACCTCGATCAGGTGCAGCGGCACCTTGCCGGGGTTCTCCAGGCGGTGGACGGTGCCGATCGGGATGTAGATCGACTGGTTCTCGCTCAACAGCACGGTGTCCTCGCCGCGCAGCACCTTGGCCGTGCCGTGGACAACCACCCAATGCTCGGCGCGATGGTGATGCATCTGGGCCGACAGCTTGGCGCCCGGATTGACGACCAGGCGTTTGACCTGGAACCGCGCGCCGGCGTCGACGCTCTGATAGGAGCCCCACGGCCGGTAGACCGTGGTGTGCACGTCGGCCTCGGGTCGGTTCGCCAGCTTGAGGCGCTCGACCACGCGCTTGACGTCCTGAGCGCGGTCGCGGCGCGCCGCCAGTACGGCGTCGTCGGTGATCACGAGGACGATGTCGTCGAGCCCGATCGCCGCGACGAGCTTGCCATCCTCGGTGCGGACGTAGGAATTGCGCACGTCCTCGAGCAGCACGTCGCCGATCACGACGTTGCCGGCGGCGTCCTTGTCGCCGATATCCCACAGCGCGCCCCACGAGCCGATGTCGTTCCAGCCCATCGACACCGGCACGACCATCGCGTCGGCCGTCTTCTCCATCACGGCATAGTCGATCGACTCGGCCGGGCAGCCGGCGAACGCCGCCTGGCCGAGGCGTAGGAAGTCGAGGTCGGTCTCGGCTTCCGCGACCGCGCGCCGGCACGCCGCGACGATCGCCGGGCGGAAGCGCTCGAGCTCGGCGAGATAGCGATCGGCGCGAAACAGGAACATGCCGCTGTTCCAGACATAGCCGCCGCGCTTGAGGTAGGCTTCGGCCGTGCTCTGGTCGGGCTTTTCGACGAACTCCGCGACCGGCACGCAGTCGGCGCCGTTGCCGCGCTTCTTGCCGCGTGCGTCGAAGCGGATGTAGCCGTAGCCGGTCTCGGGCCGGGTCGGCGTGATCCCGAAGGTGACCAGCGCCCCCTTGCGCGCCGCCTCGGCGCCGGTTGCGACGGCGCGCTGGAACGCCGCGGTGTCGGCGATCACGGCATCCGACGCCGCCATCAGGACCAGCCCCTCGGGCGTCGTCTGGGCGACCAGCAGAGCGCCGATCGCCGCGGCCGGCGCGGTATTGCGGCCGATCGGCTCGAGCACGATGGCGCGGCGCTCGAACCCGGCCTCGCGCAGCTGCTCGGCGACGATGAAGCGATGCTCCTGGTTGCACACCAGGATCGGCGGGCCGAACTGGGGCGCCTGGAGCCGGCGCGCGGTGTCGACCAGAAGGCTGTCGGCCGAGGCGAGCGGCAGCAGCTGTTTGGGAAACAGGGTGCGCGACATCGGCCACAGCCGGGTGCCGGAGCCGCCGGACAGCACGACGGGCGTGATCAGATCTGACGCGGCACTCTTGGCCATGGCTCGATTCTAACGGAAATCGCCCCGCTCGTCGCCGATCCGGCGCGCGATGTCAAAGACAATCGTCGGGTCAGGACTGTGACTTGGCCTGCTTGTCGCGCGCGCGCTCGCGGAACTTGACCCGGCGCTCGCGGAAGCGCGCCACGCCGTCGGCGACCTCGGTCGGCGGCGCCCGGTTGAACGCCAGCGCGCCCGCGGGCACGTCGGCGGTGATGACGCTGCCGGCGCCCACCATGGCATCGGCGCCGATCGTGACCGGCGCGACCAGCGCGGTGTTCGAGCCGATGAACGCCCGCGCGCCGATCTCGGTGTGCCATTTGTAGACGCCGTCGTAGTTGCACGTGATCGTGCCGGCGCCGATGTTGGCGCCCGCGCCGACATGCGCGTCGCCGACGTAGCTCAGGTGATTGGCTTTCGCCCCCGCCTCGATGACCGCGTTCTTGATCTCGACGAAGTTGCCGATGTGCGCGCCGACGCCGATCTCGGCGCCGGGCCTGAGCCGCGCAAACGGCCCGATCAGCGCGTCGTCGGCGACGCGCGTCTCCTCGAGATGGCAGAAGGCGCGAATCTCGACGCGGTCGCCGACCGTGACGCCGCGGCCGAACACGACGTTGGGCCCGACCGTGACGTCGCGGCCGAGCCGGGTGTCGGCGCTGAAGTAGACGGTGTCGGGATCGGTCAGGGTGGCGCCGGCCGCCATCGCGGCGTGACGCAGCCGCCGCTGCGCGACCGCCTCGACGGCGCTGAGGTCGAGCCGCGAATTCACCCCTTGGACCTCCTCGGCCGCAGCCTCGACCACCGCCACGCTATCGCCGGCCGCCCGCGCCAGCGCCACGATGTCGGTCAGGTAGTACTCGCCCTGGGCGTTGTTCGGTCTCAACTGCTCGAGCAGCGCGAACAGCCGACGCGCGTCGGCCGCGACCGCGCCGGCGTTGCACAGCGCCACGGTTTGCTCGGCCGGGCCGAGGTCGGCCTGCTCGACGATGCGGTCGAGCCCGCCGCCCGGCGCCAGGATCAGGCGGCCGTAGCCGCTCGGATCGGCCGGGCGGAAGCCGAGCACCGCCAGCGCGGCGCCGCTGCTGCGCGCAGCGATCAGCCGGCGCACGGTGTCGGCGCGGATCAGCGGCACGTCGCCGTAGAGCACGACGACGTCGTCGGCCGCGCCGTCGATCAGCGCGCGCGCGGCAAGCACGGCGTGGCCGGTGCCGCGCCGCTCGGCCTGGACCGCCGTGCGGTGCGGCGCGACAGCGGCCGCGACGGCGTCCATGTCGGCCCCGATCACGACCGCGGTGGCGTGCGCGCCGAGCGCCTCGACCATCGCCATGACGTGATGGATCATCGGGCGGCCGGCGATCTCGTGCAGCACCTTGGGCCGGTCGGAGCGCATCCGCGTCCCCAGGCCCGCCGCCAAGACGATGGCGCCCAACCGTCGGTCGTTCATCGCGCTGCGCCCATCACACGAGAGCTCCGCATGGCCCGCCGGGCCCCCGGCCGGACCCTGCACGGGTACGAAGGCCGGCGCCGGCGGCGTCCGAATCGCGCGCCGCCCGCCCCCCGAAGGCGCTCGCGCCTTCGGCTGCCGCGCCCCCGCATCAAGGTGCCACAGCGGGCGGGGTGGGCCCAATCACAATCTGTTCCCCCCTTGTTGCAGCCGGCGCTTTGGTGTCTGTTGGCCGCACCGCCTGCGCCGGCCGCCCACGCGCCGATTGTCGGAGCGCAGGCACCACGGACGGCACGGATGCGGTCGATGGCGGCAGCGGTAGACCACGCTCGGGCGGACGGCCAAGCCTGACATGGCGCCGTGGTCGCTTGGCGCGCTGGCCATCAGCCTGCCGCTGCTCATGGCCGCGTCCGCCCTCGCGGCACCGCCGCCGGTCAAGAATTTCTTTCCGGCCAAGTCCAATCCCAGGATCGGCCAGAGCGCCCCGGTGAACCCGCGCGCGCCATTCCTGCTCCGCGCCGACGAGGTCACCTACGACCAGGACATGGACATCGCGACCGCGACCGGCAACGTCGAGATCTCGCAGGGCGAGCGCGTGCTGCTGGCGGACACGGTGAGCTACAACCGGCGCAACCAGCTCGTCACCGCCAGCGGCAACGTCACCCTGATGGAGCCGTCGGGCGAGGTCGTGTTCGGCGACTACGTCGAGGTCGACGACGATCTCAAGGACGGCTTCATCAACAACATCAAGGTGCTGCTGACCGACAACGCGCGCATCGCGGCGGTCGCCGGACAGCGTACCGAGGGCTCGCGCAAGGAATTCGTGCGCGGCGTGTTCTCGCCGTGCAACCTGTGCGCCGACGATCCGACGCGCGCGCCGCTGTGGCAGATGAAAGGCGTGCGCATGACCCACGACGAGGTCGATCGCGAGATCGCCTTCGAGGACGCCACGCTCGAGCTCTTCGGTGTCCCGGTATTTTATTGGCCCTACTTCAGCACGCCGGACCCGACGGTGAAGCGGCGCTCCGGCCTGCTCAACCCCAATGTCGGCGCCGACCGCAACGTCGGCGGCTGGTACGGCCAGCCCTACTACGGCGTGCTGTCGGAAAACGCCGACTTCACCGTCGAGCCGCGCTACTACACCAACGAGGGCGCGTTCATCGCCGGCGAGTACCGCCAGAGCTTCGACAAGGCGACCTTGCGCTTGGCCGGCAGCGCGGCGGACAGCCGGCGCATCGAGCAGGGCCAGGCGGTCAACGGCACCAGCGGCAGCTGGCGCGGCAACGTCGCGGGCGAGGGTCGCATCGAGTTCGATGACAACTGGCGCGGCGGCTTTGACCTCAACCGCGCGACCGACCGCACCTACGTCAACAAGTTCCACGTCAACACGACCTACCGCACGTTCGGGCGCTACGACCTGCCCAACTTCCGCACCAGCGAGGCGTTCACCGAAGGCTTCTTCGGCGACAGCTACGCCCAGGTCAGCGCCTTCGCGTTCCAGGACAATGTCGGCGGCTCGGTCGCCCAACAGGTGCCGAAGGCCCTGCCCTACGCCAGCTACAGCTACGTCAGCCCGCGCGACAACATGGGCGGCTACATCAAGTCCGACGTCAACGCGCTGGTGATCGCACGCCAGCAGATCCCGCGCCGCGGCACGCTCGGCCTCGCCACCAACTCCGACCGGCTGGCCAACTTCTCCGGCTATTATCTGCCGGTCACCACCAACCGCGGCGATGTCGTGACCCTCGCCGGCACGCTCGAGGCCGACGGCTACTACGTGCGCGACAGCTTCGATCCGACCACCGGCAAGACCTTCACGGGCACGACCGGCCGCGCCCATCCCCAGGTCGCGGCGCAGTGGCGCTACCCGCTGGTCAAGCAGGTCGAGACCATCTCGTATCTGATCGAGCCGCAGGCCGACGTCGTGGTCGGACCGAACGGCGACAACCCGCGGCGCATCCCCAACGAGGACGCCCAGGCGTTCGAGTTCGACGACACCAACCTGTTCAGCCTCAGGCGCTACGGCGGCTTCGACCGGCTGGCCGCCGGCCAGCGCGTCGACTACGGCGTCACCGGTGCCGCCTACGGCCGCAGCGGCGGCAGCACCAGCGCCTTCATCGGCCAGAGCGCGCGCAGCCACGGCGATTCCAGCTTCTCGCCCAACTCGGGCCTGCAGGACCGCGTCTCCGACATCGTCGGCCGCTTCACGGTCAATCCGCGCAAGAACCTCGACCTGACCTACCGCTACCGCCTCGACCACAACACCCTGCAGACCAACCGCGACGAGATCGCCGCGGCGATCCATGTCGGGCCGCGCAGCACGCTCGGCGTCGGCTACATCCATTTCGCCAAGCCGGTGACCGACGTCAGCACCTTCCCGACCGAGCAGATCGCGACCTCGGCGTTCGTCGCGATCAACGACTTCTGGACGCTCTACAGCGCCTACGCCTACGATCTGACGCGCCAGGAGTCGCGCATCGGCCGGATCGGCGCGGTCTATCGCGACGAGTGCTTCGCCATCCTGATCAGCCTCGACGAGACCTTCCACGCCGACCGCGACATCGCCAAGGGGGTCAGCTTCCTGGTGCGCTTCGGCTTCAAGTATCTGGGCGACTTCGGCGGCTGACGGGCACGCCATGACGGTTCTGCTCACCGGCGCGGCGGGGTTCATCGGCTACCACACCGCCGAGGCGCTGCTGGCGCGCGGCGACGCCGTAATCGGCGTCGACGACCTCAACGCCTACTACGACGTGCGCCTCAAGGAGGCGCG
>JACQAI010000176.1 GCA_016195115.1 Pseudomonadota bacterium | reverse complement strand
GATTTCCGCGCCGCCCTGGCGATCGACGGCTTCGCCGCCGATCGCGGCTAGCGCGACCGCGCCGGCCTTACGGCAGCCAGCTGCGCAGGCCGGTGGCGACCGCGCCGGCCGCGGCGAGCGCCGGTGCCGTGGCGGTGACCAAATTCTGGATCGACTGGGCGCGCTTCTCGACACTCTCGGCGGTCGCGACCGTACGGTCGATCAGCTTGTTGAGCTTGGTCGTCATGCCGACGAACAGCGCGTCGGGCTTGGCGGCACGATCATGCCGGCGGCCGATCCCTCTGACCAGCAGCGCGCCGGTGATGAAGCTGAGGCTGATGCTTGCCATGTATTCGACGATCTCGCGCCACTCGCGGACACTGCTCGGCAGGAACGCTACTTGATCGACCCGGCTCACCACAGCCGACATTGCCGATACCGCGACGATGCCGAGCAGAGATGCCGCGACGATGCTGAACGTCAGGCTTTGATGGCGCAGCGTCGCCACGGCAACCGCGCAGAGCAAGGGGATGGCGATCGATGCCACGCGCAGGATGAGGGTATCGGCGTCGAACCGGATGATGATCAGGTAGTGCGCGAACAGCAGCAGCAGCAACGGCACGATCATCGCGACGGCGCCCACGACGGCAGAACCGCGCGCCCGGCGAACCTCGGGCAAGACAGGTTGCTCGGCGGGCGTGGGCGCCAGGGCGGCCCGCAGCGCATCAACCTCGGCGTTCGCGGCGGCCAGCGCAGTCCGCAGATCGCGGAGCTCGTCGTAGGCCGCCTTGACGACCGAGAGATCGCGCCGGCAGTGCTTGCACACCACCGCCTCCGGCTTGATCTCCTCGGCGCAGAACGGACACTTGACCGACTTGGGATCCGGCATCACGGGGCGACGGAGAAATTCACGATCGACGAGCTCCGCCTGCCCTGGGCGTCCTTCAAGTCGATGCGCACCACATGACGCCCCGCCGCGACGTCGGCCTGGTTCAGCTCGATGCCGCCGGCGCTGATGAACGGCTTAAGCCGCTCCGTCAGGTCGATCGCCGGCGATTTCAGATAGGTCACCTTGACCGAGGCGACGTCGATGTTGGAGCCGCCGTGCGCTGCGAACTGGACTTTCAGGGCGAGCGGCGATTTGGCCGGTGCGCTCTCGACCGGCGACACCACCGTGATGGTCGGCCCCCGCGTGACGCCGCGGAGATCAAGCGGCGCCGGCGCAGCGACGCCCGGCCGCCGCGCCTCTTCTTCCGAAATGAGCGTCAGAGCGTGAGCGGGCAACGTGGGCGCAAGTTGCGCGGCTACTGCCACCACGGCCGCGCTGACCCACTTGATTCTCAAGCCGCTTCGCCGAGCGAACGACATCGCCACCTCATTGCGAGGATATGCCATACCCGCGATACGCGGATAGTAGTTATTGCCGCGCCTCCTTCAACTGCGCGAGGAAGCGGAGCACGGTTGGTTGCCAATTCTTGCCGGCCGCCGCCGCGCCAAACATCGAATGGCCGTCGCGACCAAAGGCCGGCAACGCGACATACTCGCTCCTTGAAGCCGTGCTCGCCTTGAAGGCCTCGTACATCGGTTGCGATACGGTTGGCGGCACGTGTAGATCGTTGACGGCGTAGAGCCAGATCGAGGGCACCTTGGTCGTTTTGCCGAATTCTCCCGCCGAACGAACGAGATCCGGCACGTCGCAATTCACCAAGTCGGCGGCTGAGCCGCGGCCGCCCGCCAAGTTGACGAGTGCAATGACGCCCTCGGGTTGGCGGCTGGCTAGGGCCAGCGAACCCCAGCCGCCTGCCGACACGCCAGCCAGAATGATGCGCGAGGGATCGACCGAGGGCAGTTGGCGCGCATAATTCACAGCCGCCTGGATGTCGTCGGCCGAAATCAGCCCGTCGCGGGTGTAGTTCCGCCGCTGGCAGCTGCCCGACGTCGACGTCTCAACGAAGTCTCCGTCCGAGGTGCCGTAGCCTCGTCGTTTGGCTTGGACCACGACGTAGCCCTGATGCTGAAACCATTCCGCTTCGTTGACGAGGTTCGCGTATTCCGGGCTTCGGCGTTGCGCGGCGTCGCGGGGCGCGCCGTGGTTCAACACGACGGCGGGATGACGCGCGCCGTTTCTCTGCTGATAAACGCGTCCTTGCAGGGTCAGCGACTGCCCTGTCGGCGTCACCATCGGAATGCGGACGTCCTCGACCGCCGCGCCGCTTGTCGGCGCGGCGTTCGAAAGATCGGCCGAAACGGCCCACGAGATCGCCGCGCCGACCAGGGCCGCGGCCCAATACGGGGCCAATCGTCGGATGAGGCTCACTTACCGCGGGTCCGCATATCGCCTCCATTCAGGGGGGCGCCCTCGACCCTCATGCCGAAGCGGCTAGTTGACCAGCTTGTAGAGCCGCTCGTCGTACGGGCTGCCGGTGCCCTTCTGCACGAAGTCGCGGAACTGCTTGGCCGGGCCCGAGGCGGCGTGGGCGTCGAACGCCTTCTGGTCGGCCCAGGTCTCGATCAGCTTGAAGTGGTTGGGCCGATTGGTCTGCACCAGGACCTGGTAGCGCACCACGCCGGGCTGCCGGACGCTCGCTTCGGCGAGCCGCTTGAGCGCATCGGCGGCCTCGTCCTTGAACGGCGGGATCGAGTCCATGTGGGTGACGATGTGGATCGCGCCGGGGCTCGACGCCGCGCGGCCGCCGACGCCGCCGCCGGCCGGGTCGCCGGCCAGCAAGGTCAGCCAGCGCTCGTCGAATGGCGTCACGCGCACCAGCTCGAGCTGGTCGCGCAGCACCCTGAAGGTCGGCGACGCGCCGTAGGCGTCGACCGCCTTCTGGTTGCGCCACAGCGAGACCACCGCGAAGCGCGTCGGCCGCGCGCTCTCGGCGTAGATCTCGAACAGCTGATTGCCGTCGTCCTTGGTGACGAGCGCCCGCGCCTCGCGCAGGGCGGCCGCCGCCTTGTCCTTTCCGGCCGGCGTGACGTCGATATATTGCACCAGGAAGATCTCCTGGCTCAGCGCCGGCCCCCCGGCTCCTGTCGTCAACGCGATCGTCGCAAGCAGCGACAGGACCAAGGCTGCGGCCCGCATGGTTTCCCCTCCCCTTTGACTGGCTCTTCTTCGACGGTGGTGGTCTGATCATAGCCACCATGACCATCCTGTCCCAGCCCGAACGCGATTTTCTCGATCGCGGACGTGTCGGCCACCTCGGGACCGCCGACCGGCAAGCAGCGCCGCACGTCATGCCGGTGTGTTACGCGGTCCACGAGGACACCCTCTACATCACCGTCGACCGCAAGCCCAAGCGCGCGGGCCCGCCGCTCAAGCGTCTGCGCAACATTACGGAGAACCCGCGGGCCACGGTGGTCGTGGATCGTTACGACGAGACCTGGGCGCGACTTGGTTGGGTCGTGGTGGGCGGGGCAGCGGAGCTTCTGTTCGACGGCGTCGAGCACGACACGGCCCAAGCGATGCTGCGCGAACGTTATCCGCAGTATCGGACGATGGAGATTGCGGATCTGCCGGTGATCGCGCTGCGCATTGCCCATTCTGTCAGCTGGGGCGACCTCGAGGAATGATCCGTGCTATGACGAAAGCCAGCCACAGGAGGAATGTCCGATGATCCACGTTCTCGCCATCATCACCGTGAAACCGGGCATGCGCGACGCCTTCCTCAAGGAGTTCCGCGCCAACGTGCCCAACGTGCTGGCCGAGAAGGGCTGCATCGAATACGGGCCGACCGTCGACGCTGCGGTCGATCATCCGGCGCAGACCAAGATGGGCCCCCACACCGCGGTGATCGTCGAGAAGTGGGAGACCTGGGAGGCCCTGCAGGCGCACATGAAGGCGCCCCACATGGCGACCTACGCCGCCAAGGTGAAGGACATGCTGGCCGAGCGGAAGATCCACATCCTGTCGCCGGCGTAACCACCCCGAAGGTTCCTCACCGCAGAGGACGCCGAGATACGCAGAGGCATTCGTTGCTCGTTCCGCGTTCTCTGCGCTCCTCGGCGGCCTCTGCGGTAAAATCACTTCTCCGAGCGATCCGGCTGCAGCCGAAGGAGTCATGAGATGGATGTCGGCGTCTTCTACTTTCCGGTCCACTACGGCATCGAGCCGGCTGAGCTCGCGCGCGCGCTCGAGGATCGCGGCTTCGAGTCGCTGTTCTTCTGCGAGCACACCCACATCCCGGTCAGCCGCAAGACGCCGTTCCCGGCCGGCGGCGAGCTGCCCAAGCGCTACGTCCACACCCACGATCCCTTCGTCGGATTGGGGTTCGCCGCCGCCGCGACCAAGAAGCTCAAGATCGGCACCGGCATCTGCCTGATCCCGCAGCACGAGCCGATCGTCACCGCCAAGGCGATAGCGAGTCTCGATACGCTATCCAACGGTCGCTTCATCTTCGGCATCGGCGGCGGCTGGAACCGCGAGGAGATGGAGAACCACGGCGCCCAGTACGAGACGCGCTTCAAGCTGCTGCGCGAGCGCGTGCTCGCCATGAAGGCGCTGTGGACCCAGGACGAGGCCGAGTACCACGGCCAGTTCGTCAACTTCGACAAGGTGTGGTGCTATCCCAAGCCCAAGCAGCGGCCGCACCCGCCGATCCTGCACGGCGGCGAGACCGATCACACCCTGAAGCGCATCGTCGAGTTCTGCGACGGCTGGTTCCCCCGCCCGGTCGCCGGCTTCACGCCCCACGGCGCGGTCGAGCGCCTGCGCAAGGCCGCCGACGCCGCCAAGCGCGATTACAAGAGCCTGCAGATCACGGTGTTCCGGGCGCCGACCGACGCGGCCAAGCTCGCCGAGTACCGCGCCGCCGGCATCCAGCGCGTGCTGTTCGACGTGCCCAATCTCAGCCGCGACGAGATC